>NZ_JPEN01000075.1 GCF_000767835.1 Streptococcus sinensis
GAGAATACCATATCAAGTTTTTAGATAACTTTCGTTTGGTCTCACATCATTGACAAACGTACACAAGCTTTTTTTTTAAAAAAATATTATCTTTTTTGTTTATGTTCTTTATTCATTTTTCATAAGGCCTATTTTTCTGGAAATCAAAAGCAAAAAACCCAGCTAGTTTCAGCTGAGTTCCTGCTTATTTTTTCTCTAGATTGCGCAACATCTGATCAATCTTGTTGCCATACTCAATAGATTCATCCTTAATAAAGGTCAAATCTGGAATCTTATACATTTTAAGATTGTGCCCCAGCTCTCGCTTGATGGTACCAGTCGCCTTTTCCAGACCAAGCTGGGCTTTCTGATTGTCAGAAGCCAAGTCACTCATAATCGTGTAGTAGACCTTGGCCATGGACAAGTCACCCAACATTTGGACATCGGTGATGGTCACACCCTGAACCCGTGGATCACGAACCTTTTTCTGCAAAATCTCATTGACTTCACGCTTAATTTCCATTCCCACACGGTCTGCACGAAAATTGTTTGCCATAGGATTTCCTTTCTAATTTTTTCTTCTGCAATATGAGGCTGGGACAAAAGTCCTAGCCTCTCAATTGTCTTTTGATTGTCGAGCAAGACGCAGTGGTTGAGTGGGCTCTACTACGCTGATTTCATCAGCTTTTACAGCCCTACTCAACTGTGCGGAGGTGGGACGACGAAATCGAATTCTAACGAATTACCGATTTCTGTCCCACTCTCTTATCGCATTCCTGATTTTCGCTGGAAGTTTTTTATTTTTTAATCTCTTCCATGATGTAAGCTTCAATCGTGTCATCTACTTGGATATCATTGTAACCGTCAATCATGAGTCCACCTTCGCGGCCATTGGTAATTTCCTTAACGTCATCCTTGAAGTGCTTGAGGCTGGCAAGAGCACCATCATAAATCACGACACCATCACGGATAACACGGACCTTGGAATCACGGGTAACTTTACCATTAATAACAATAAATCCACCGATAGTTCCGACCTTGGAAACCTTGAAGGTTTCGCGGATAAGGGCTTCCCCGATGATTTTTTCTTCATACTCTGGATCCAGCATTCCCTTCATGGCATCTTCCATTTCCTCGATAACCTTGTAGATAATGCTGTGGAGACGGATTTCTACATCGTCAGCTTCCGCCTGCTGGCGCGCTTGAGAAGTTGGACGGACGTTAAAACCAATAATCAGGGCATTTGAAGCTGCTGCCAGCGTTACATCGGATTCATTGATAGCACCAACCGCTGAGTGGACGATAGTAATCTTGACACCTTCCACTTCAATCTTCTGCAGGGAAGCAGCCAAGGCTTCCACAGAACCTTGTACATCAGCCTTGATGATAACATTGACAGACTTGACTTCACCGGCTTTAAGGGTATCAAAGAGATTTTCCAGACTGACACGGTGAGTAGCTTGACGTTGTTTGAGAAGGGCACGTTTAGCACGTTCTTCACCGGCTGCACGCGCAGCTTTTTCATCTTCATAGACCGCAAAGTGGTCACCAGCCATCGGAGTTTCATTGAGACCAGTGATGGAAACTGGGGTAGATGGACCAGCCACCTTAACGCGACGTCCCAAGTCATTGGTCATAGCCCGAACCCGACCGAAGGTATTTCCGACAACGATTGGATCTTGCACATTCAGCGTACCTTGTTGGACAAGCAAGGTTGCAACCGCACCTTTTCCTTTATCCAGACGGGCTTCGATGACTGTACCAATTGCTCGAACAGTCGGATCAGCCTTGAGCTCTTGGATTTCAGCCACCAAGAGGACTGTTTCCAAAAGTTCATCGATATTTTGGTTGAATTTCGCTGAGATTTCGACAAATTCAGACTCACCGCCCCAAGCAGTCGATATGACACCATGCTCAGCCAATTCACCAATTACACGCTCAGGATTTGCACCTGGCTTATCAATCTTGTTGATAGCTACGATAATTGGTACATTAGCCGCTTTAGAGTGGTTGATGGCTTCGATAGTCTGAGGCATCACACCATCATCAGCTGCTACGACCAGAATAGTGATGTCTGTCACAGACGCACCACGGGCCCGCATAGAGGTAAAGGCTGCGTGTCCTGGTGTATCCAAGAAGGTAATCTTCTTGCCGTTTTCCTCAATCTGGTAAGCACCGATATGCTGGGTGATCCCACCCGCTTCACCTGTCGCTACCCGAGAGTTACGCAAGGTATCCAAGAGGGTCGTTTTACCATGGTCAACGTGTCCCATGATGGTCACAACCGGTGGACGTTCTACCAATTCATCCGGATTGATGTAGCCTTCTTCGACAAAGAAGCGCTCAATATCAGCTGTATCCACTTCAACCTTTTGTTTGGCTTCGATACCATAATCCACCATGAGGAGCTCGATCGTATCCCCATCAAGAGATTGGTTTTGCGTTGCCATCACACCCATCATAAAGAGCTTCTTGACAATTTCAGCTGGCTCGCGCTTGATCCGTTTTGCGATTTCTGCAACGGTCATGCCATCTGTATATTCAAATTCGGTCGGCAACTCATGGAACTTGCGTTCTGTAACAGGTTTTGGAGCCTGATTGTGGTTGCCCTTTCCGCGTTTATTCTTTTTGTTATTATTCCAGTTACTGTTTCTTTGATTTCTCACTTGATTTTGACTGCTTCGATTCTTTTGTTGTTTTCTTGGACCATCTTCTTCGCGTTCGAATTCATCACGCTTCTTATCTGGTCGGGCTTGTTTTTTGCGACGAGTATCTACTGCAACTGGTGCTGCAGTGGGAGCTGCAGTTGGTGCAGGTTCGGCCGGAGCAGGTTTGACCGTTTCGACAACAGGTACTTCTGCTTGAACTGGCTCTTTCCGCCTATTCTGACGTTCTTGTGCTTCTCTGGCTGCCTGAGCTTGCTTGAAGCGCTCCTCGCTAGAACGCGCGTACTCCGCATTTTGCTCTGCTTTCAGAGCCGCTGCTCGCGCTTTAAAATCAATTTTAGGACCTTGATTCAACTGTGGACGATTATTTTGACCACCTCGATTACGATCCTGACCGCGGTTGTCACGACGGTCATTGCGAGCTTCATTACGACGATCTTGACGGCCGTTATTGGTGTTGCGGTCAGGACGACCTTGGTTGCGATCGCGATTGCCGCGCTCCTTCTTATCACCACTTTGTGGTTTGCGATTATTTTGCTGCTTGCGGCGCTCTGCCTGTTCCTTGGCCCTAGCTTCCCGCTCTGCCTTAAAGTTACGACTTTGCGGCCGAACTGAAACAGGTTTCGCCGGAGCTGCTGTGGCTGGAGTATCTGCCACTTTGGGCTTTTCTGGCTTAACAGCCGTAGAATCTTCCTTTTTGGCTGGAGCAGACTCTTTTTGAGGTGCTTTCTCCGGTACTGGCTGGGCAACAGGCACTTTTTCTGGCGCTGGCTTAGAGGCACCAAAGCTATCCCTGATGCGTTGACCCGCTTCTGCTTCTACGCTGGAAGAGTGACTTTTGACTTCCAAGCCCAGTTCCTTAGCACGAGCTACCACCTCTTTGCTTTCCTTTCCCAGTTCTTTTGCGATTTCGTACAATCTAACTTTAGACAATTCTTGTCCTCCTCTTCTATTGCATAAGAGACCTCATTTTCTTTGTAAAACCAGCATCTGTGACGGCAGCCACTTTTCGGGCCTTGCCAATCGCAGAGCTTAATTCCAGTGTTGAAAACACGGTTGACACTTCTATCTTGTAATAATGGCTTTTATCAGTAATCTTTTTCGTTAGATTTGGTCCAGCATCCTCAGCTAGAAAGACCAGATGGACTTTGCCTTCTTGGATGGCTTTGATGACCAATTCTTCCCCTGAAATGATACGGCCAGCCCGCTGGGCTAGCCCCAGCAAGTTTGCTAGTTTTTCTTTATTCAAGACCCAACTCTCTTCTCTTGACCTTGTGATCGACATAGGCAATCAGCTCGTCGTAGAAACTCTCTTCTACTTCCATGCTGAAACTGCGGTTGAAAACTCGCTTTTTCTTAGCCAGATGGGCTTCCTCATTATCTAGCTTAATATAAGCTCCTCGCCCATTAGCCTTGCCTGTCGGATCAATGAATACCTGACCTTCTTTATTCTTGACAATGCGCAATAAATCACGCTTGTCAATCACTTCATTTGACACAACTGATTTTCTTAAAGGGATTTTTCTTGTTTTTGCCATATCTGCCTCCCTTATTCTGCGGCTACTGCTTCACTTTCTTCCAGTTCTGCTTCAGCCAAAACTTCCTCAGTTGAGACTTCTTCTGCTGCAAAAGCTTCCGCATCTTGAGCAAAGCCTCCGAGTTCATTGGCTGCTTCCATTTCTTCAAACTCACTGGCTGACTTGATGTCAATCCTAAAGCCAGTCAAATGAGCTGCCAGACGGACATTCTGACCGCGGCGGCCGATAGCCAGAGAAAGTTTATTATCCGGTACCACAACCAAAGCTCGCTTATTATCTTCAGCATGGAAGATAACTTGGTCCACTTCTGCTGGTGCAATAGCATTGTAGATAAATTCAGCTGGATCTGCCACCCACTCGATAACGTCAATATTTTCTTCAGTCGGTATCATACGGCCACTTTTAGCGTCATATTTAGCTGGATGGAACTTGCTGGTAATCTTCTTGATATTAGCGCCGCCTCGGCCGACGATGGTTCCGATAGCATCCACATTTGGATTATGGCTGCGCACCGCTACCTTGGTCCGGTCACCTGCTTCACGCGCCACGCTCATAATTTCCACGGTTCCGTCGTAAACTTCAGGAATTTCCTGCTCCATCAAACGCTTAATCATCTCTGGATGACTGCGGCTGACAAAAACATTGACCCCGCGTGGATTGTCTTCAACCTTATAGACAAAGACTTCGATGCGGTCATGAGAGGCAAAAACCTCACCAGGAATCTGGTCTTGCTTAGACAGTTGCGCTTCGATACTGCCTAGATTGACATAGATAAAGCGATTGTCAAAGCGCTCCACTGTCCCTGACATGATTTCATTTTCATGTTCTTTGTAGGTGTTGTAAGTGATAGCACGAGTCTGTTTGCGCATCTTTTCCATGATGGTCTGCTTGGCAGATTGAGCTGCTACGCGACCAAACTCAGCTGGCGCTTCTTCAAACTTGATTTTATCTCCCAGCTCGTAGGCAGAGCTGATAGCCAAGGCATCCTTGAGACTGATTTCCAAGCGGCTGTCAAAGACCTCGTCCACGACTTCGCGGACAGTGTAGACACGGAAATCACCTGTTTTTTCATTAAACTCAATAGCTGCGCTGTCTGCTTGACCATAGCGGCGACGATAAGCAGAGCGAAGGGATTCTGTCACTGCTTCGATAATATCTTCTTTTTTAATACCTTTGTCCTCTTCCAAAATACGGAAGGCCTCTAGCATTTCTTTACTCATCTTCATGTAACTTTTGCCGAAACAAAAGTATTCCTTTCTTCATTATTGCTATCTATTACTAAAATTTAACGGCCAGTCTTGCTTTTGACACTAGACTATATGGAATTTCAACTTCTTTTCTGCGTGTTTTATCCATATATTCCATGAGCAAGACATCGTCTTCAAATCCAAGTAAAGTTCCTTCAAAAACCTTATTTTTATCCAGTGCTTTATAAAGACTGACATGGATATAACTGCCGACTGCAGCTACCACAGCTTCCTTGGTCTTCAGCGGACGTTCCAAGCCTGGACTGGTCACCTCCAGAAAATACTGGTCAGGAAAAGGGTCTGGCTTGATAGAGTCCAACAGAGGACTGATAATATCGGTCAAATCTGCCGTATCATTGACCGTAATCCCCTCGGGCTTGTCTACAAAAACACTGAGAACATAGTCACCGCCCATCTTGCCATACTCAATATCCACCAATTCATAGGGTTCTTGGATGACTGGCTCAATGACTGCTCTTACTAATTCAACAATCGTTGCGATAAGACTGCACCTCCTCACAGATAAGAGGCGAAGATATTTCCTCGCCTCTCTTTCATATTTACTAGTTTCAGTATACCACAGCCTGCATAGAAAAGCAAGGGATATGCTTGATTTAAAAATTTCGCTTTTATCTCTCTTGGTAAAAATAGAAAAACACCGAAATTTTGGGATAATCCTTAAGTCTCACAAACCTGTCAAGACTACTATTTATTCAAACTTTGCCTCAACCCGGTAAATGACTTGACCCTTACTTGAGAATTTCTCTTCATATTCTGTCAAGACATTGTCCTCAAAGTCACTGGCATGCAAATCCAACCACACGCCTTTTAACTTCATACCATACTGAGAAAAGCTAACTAAGCTGTACTCGAAGAGGCCGCGGTTGTCTGTTTTAAAGTGAATTTCTCCATTTTCCGGCAGAATCCGCTTAAAGGTATCCAGAAAGGACTTGTAGGTCAGCCGGCGCTTCTCATGACGTTTCTTGGGCCATGGATCAGAGAAATTGAGATAAAGTTGGTCAATTTCCCCATCTTCAAAGTAGTTGGTCAAATCTGAACCATCGACCCAAAGCAACTTGATATTGGGCACATCCGCTGCCAGCACTTTATCCAAGGCATAGCTGAGTACGGATTTTTGAATATCAATACCAATATAGTTGATTGTCGGATTGGCCTTGGCCATTCCAGTGATAAAGGCTCCCTTACCGCTACCCACTTCGACATGAATAGGGTGGTCATTCCCAAAGATCTTCCGCCATTTCCCCTTAGCATCGGCTGGATTTAAGACTACATACTGCGGATTTGCCTCTAACAATTCTGTCGCACCCTTGCGATTTCTTACTCTCATTTTACCTTTCCATACTTGGAACGGAAGTTGCGTAAGGCGTAAATCTCCCGGTTCACATTCTCCAAATCATTATTCTCGTAATACTTAGCAATTTGCATCAGGTAGGAATATTGCCCAAACCAATACATTTTATTGAAAACTGTTTGATTGTACTTGTAGCCGTAGTAGGTCAGCCATTCTTGCCAGCCTGAATCCGGCACATAATGGCTCAAGATATGGGCTACATCCAGCATCCTATCGGTTAGCCGAACGGAATCCCAATCCACCAGATAAATCAAACCGCTGTCCGTTTCAATCCAATTGCTATGACGAACATCTCCGTGAACGATGGTCGCATAATCCTCCCGAAAGGCTGGCACTGTTTGGCGCAGTTCACGGATAACTGACTGCAGATATTGATTGTTCCTCAAAACTGCAGGTGCTTGATTTAGCCAAGCATTCAGCAAATCAATCGGAGTTTCCAAAGTATAGCCCAACTTTGTTAATTGTGTCATTAAGGGCCGCGAACGATGCAAACGCGTTAAAATATTGACCACTTGCTTTTTAGACATATCATTTGGTGTCAGGATCGTGCCCGCAAGCCACTCCTGCCCACTTATAACATTACCATCCGGTAAGCGGCGGCTCCATAAAAGCTGCGGTGCAATTTGTTCCCTGGCTAAGCCTGCTAAGATTGGGGTTGTATTCATCTTGACGAAAACGCGCCCCCCGTCTGGATAAGTCCCCATATAGGCCTTTCCACTCTTACCAGCTATTGGTGTCAGGGTTAGCTCATTATCAACCAAGTCCATGATTCCCCTCCGTAAAAAGTTTCCTATCTATTTTACTAGTTTTACCTCTTTTAGTCAACCAATCTATTTAATTTAAATGGTAAATATAAAAGATACAATAATACTGTGACTCCAAGGATTGGCAGTACAGCGGCTCTATCTTGGAAAAAGAGCAAAGCCACTAGTGTTTCAAAAAGCAAGACACTATGTCCAACCGCTGTAATAATCTGCCTCGCTCCCTTAATCTTATCTTTTCTGTCAAGCGGGAAAAGCTGGGTGAGATACTGATAATCAAATGCTTCATAAAGAGCAAGCAACTGAAAGAGCAAGAGATAATTGAAGAGGACAACAAAAGCTGCAGCAATCCAAGACTGGCTGACAAAAATGATCGTTAGCAGAGCTAACAGCAGAAGTCGCAGGGTCAAAGGAAACAAGTCGCCATTGCGCAGATAGGAGCGCAAAAACATATTCTGCCATGTCTTGCTATGCTGTTTGCTCACGAGTCTTGTCAAACCATCCAGATACTCCCGACGCTTGACACTGTTCGAAATGCCCTTGACATTGGTAAAGAGAGCAAAGAAACGCAGGAGCTTCTGCTTGCGTCCCTCCTCAGCCGCAATCGCATACTGCCAATTGAGGCGATCCGCCATAAAAAAGCGGCCTCCCTTGCCTTGAAATAAAAACCATTTTAGCAGCAGCATAAGCAGGCAGTAGAGCCCAAAGCCCCAGATTGGTAAGCCCAGAGCCAGAAAAAGCGGAGCCAACAGCAACAACATTCCAGTCTGTAAGACTGCGTACAAAAGATAAGAGCGCCAAATCTGCTCCTTGATAAAATCAATCACTGCCTGCTCCTGCACTAGCAAAAAGAGCATATCTGGCTTTTCTAGATAGGTCGCAATACGCCCAAAAGGCAGGATAAAAAGCGAGAGAACAATCAAACTAGCAATGATTGGTAAGTGATTCGTCGGAAAATGCCGTAGCAGCTGACTGTACTGGACACCTAAAAATCCCATGAAGACCAGCAGAAAAAGGACAAAATGATCATTAAGCACATAGCGCAGGTATTTCAGACACTGCTGACGGAAATCCTGCTTTCGTTTGGCAAATACTTCTTTCATACCGCAGCCTCTTCCGTCAAGGCCAGATAGATGTCATTGAGACTAGCTTCTGGCATCTGAAATTGTCCTCGCAAATCAGCTAGATTGCCCTTGGCACGCACCTGTCCTTTATGCAAAATCACAAAGCTATCGCACATCTTCTCAGCAGAGTCCAGAACATGGGTGCTCATCAGAATCGACTTGCCCTTCTTCTTTTCCTCATCCAAGAGCTGGATAAGGTCTGCAATAGCTACCGGATCCAGCCCCAAAAAAGGCTCATCCACGATAAAAAGACTAGAATCTACCACGAAAGCACAGATAATCATGACCTTCTGTTTCATCCCCTTGGAAAAATGCACCGGAAACCAGTCCAGCTTATCCTTGAGCCGGAAAATCTCCAGCAACTTGGCAACTCGCTCGAAAGCAGCTTCCTGCTCGATATCGTAAGCCATGGCTACCATTTCAATATGCTCACGCAGGGTCAGCTCCTCATAGAGACTAGGCGTCTCAGGGATAAAGCCAATCTTCTTGCGGTAGGCACTGGGATTTTCCCGCAGCTGTAAACCGTCAATCCGAATCTCTCCCTTGTAGGGCGTCAGAAAGCCGATGATTTCATTGATCGTAGTAGACTTGCCAGCACCATTAAGACCAATCAGACCAACCAATTGACCGTCGCCAACCTCAAAACTGATATCTTTTAAGACAGGAATATTGATATAGCCTCCTGTAAGACCCTTGATTTCTAACATATTTTCTCCAAATTCTGGTATAATGTTCTTATACTTTAAATTATAACAAAAACTAGCGAATAGAGGTATCATTTATGGCTGATTGTATTTTTTGTAAAATTATTGCAGGGGAAATTCCAGCTTCTAAAGTCTATGAAGACGACCAAGTACTGGCCTTCCTAGATATTTCTCAGGTCACACCCGGCCATACTCTGGTTGTTCCCAAACAACATTTCCGAAACCTTCTGGAAATGGATGCAGATAGCACTAGTCAACTCTTCTCCCGTGTACCGGACATTGCCCGCAAAGTCATGAAGGTAACGAAAGCCAAGGGGATGAATATCCTTAATAACAACGAAGAAATCGCTGGTCAAACTGTCTTTCACACCCACGTCCATCTAGCTCCTCGCTATGAGGAGACGGATGGCCTGCAGATTAGCTTTGAAACTCACGAACCAGATTTTACAGCCTTGGCTGAATTAGCAGAGAAGATTGCCCAAGCTTAAGGAGGAACTATGAAACTTTCAAATATTCTCCTATTTATCGGTGCCGCAACAGCCAGTTATAAGTTAGTTGAAAACCGCCAAAAAATCCGAGAAGAAGTCACTGAAACAGCAGATGTCTTAGACAAGATTCAGGACAATCTAGCTAATATCCAACGCAACCTTGCCATCATCCAAGAACAAAGAGACAACTTAAAAGACATCACTCAGGATTTAAGCTACAAATACAAAGTTCTTGAAAACCAAGCAACAATTCAAATCGAACAAATAAAGGATTTATGGGAATCCTATCAATAAAAAACAAGCTCAAAGTCAGCCGTTAGACCGAACTTTGAGCTTGTTTTTTACTCTGCTGTTGTAGGAGTACCGTTAACCCCTGATGTGGTAGCCGGTGCTACATAAGAAACTTCCGATGCTGTTTCTGTGTTGCTAGGCACCTCCGCCGAATAGGAATTATACCTTCCACCATAAGCTGCCGGCTGACCGGTAGTATTATAGGCTCCGCTATATCCTTCATACGAATTTGAATCTATACTCCTGAGACTATTGCCCCCCATCAAATCTTCATAAAGAACCGCATTGGTTTTCAAACTTTTTACCAAGTCCATCCCCAAAGTTTTACGGATTAGGTTTTGCATTTCAAGCAAATGCTCTGAAGTTACCAACTGATAGCTGCCACCGTCTGCCAATGTCGCGTCTTCTCCGCGCAGCTGCTCAGATTGAATATGTCTAAAAGCATCCTGATAACCTAGCAACTGAGGAATACTTCCGGAATCCAAGGCAATATTGGTCTGCATGTTATTGCTCACTGCTCGTAGAATAGCTTGATAGTGACTAACGCTATTGAGACTCAGCACTTTTTCAACAACTTTGCGAATAACCTCACGCTGGCGTTTTTGACGGCCGTAATCTCCCTCTGGATCCTGATAACGCATACGAGCATAGACCAGAGCCTGATCCCCATTGATCAAATGCTTACCTGGCTCAACAGTTGCGGTATATTCTGGCTCATTTTCTTCGATGGAAATCGGGAAATCAAAGGTATTATTGACCTCAATTCCGCCAACCGCATCCACCAGCTGAACCAAGCCTTGCATGTTAATCATCACATAGCGGTCAATATGGATATTCATCAAATCTTGAATCGTCGAAATGGCTAATTCTGCACCGCCATAAGCATAGGCCGCATTAAGCTTGGCTTCTGTCGTTTGACCATTTTCATCAATTTGAGTTAGAATGTCTCGCTCCAAACTCATCATAACCGTTTTCTTTGTTTTGGGGTTGACTGAGAGGAGGATCATCGAGTCACTATTCCCTTGCCAGGCATCAGAGCGCGAACCGCTTCCTGTATCTACCCCCATCAAGAGAATCGTCAAAGGCTTGGTTTCGGCAATGACATTTGTTTCATTTCCTAAACCTTTATAAGTGCGTGACAATGTGTCCGTCGACTGATTGTAAATAGTCCAAGCGTAAGCCCCTACTCCGATTGCCGTTACTGCGAAAAGACTTAAAAACATTAGTAAAATTTTTTTAAACATATTTCCATCAATCTATCAGCTTACCCATCAGGTAAACATCCAGAAATATCCCTTCTGTTAAATAAGCCCCTCTTTTTTGGAGGCCTTCAATTTCAAAACCTAACTCTTTATAAAGATGGACAGCCCGCTCATTTCTGACCTGAACAGTTAGCTCCAATCGTCGGAGAATGCTGTTATTCTCCGCCCAAGCCAAAGCCTCTTCCAGCAGGATACGGCCGAGACCTTGATTCCAAAAAGCTTTTTTTACAACGATAAAGACTTGCCCAATATGCCGAATCCGCTCATGAAAATCCGCCGTGATACTAACAAGACCTACGATTTCATCATCGAGCAGCGCTAAGAGATAGAGCTGATTCTCTGACTCTGTTTGGTGCTGAATGAAACTGGCCATCTGACCTTCATCCATCAAAATCCCAGCTTCATCTAAGGTCATATAATCCGACTCAGCCCCAACTTGATTTAGAAAAGCAATCAAAGTCTCTGCATCCGTCTGTTCTGCCTCGCGCAAGGCCAATTCAAATTCAGCCATGCTTCAGCTCCTCAAGTAGTTCCTGAGAACGGCGCCCCTTGCTTTCAAAGACCAGCTCGCGTCCATCAGCTTTCTTCAAAATTGTCAGTTTCAGATAATCATCTGGCAGACTGCCCTCCAATAATTCTCCCCATTCAATGACGGTAATTCCCTCACCAAAGAGAAAATCATCTAAGTCGATCGAGTCCGGATCCTCACCAATCCGATAAACATCTAAGTGATAAAGTGGCAAGCGGCCTTCATACTCCCGAACAATCGTATAGGTCGGACTTTTTATCATTTGCTTAATACCGAGACCCCTAGCCAAACCCTTGGTAAAGGTGGTTTTACCCGCTCCCAAGTCCCCTGTTAAAATCAAAACATCTTGTTCCTGCAACAGACTACCAAGACGTCGGCCCCATTCGATTAATTCTTCCTCATTATGACTAAACATTCTTATATTATACCAAAAGATTTGGTTTTACGCTTAAATTTTTAAAGAAAATAACATGTTTCAATACAAATCTCTAGAACGTCTATACTGACGACGTTCATGTATCTTCTGTTAAGAGATAAGACCAGTATTAGCCGCTGTATCATAAAAGGATTGTTGATACAAAAAAGAAGCTGGAAGATTTCCAACTTCTTAGTGTTCTTAAGATAAAGCTAGGCTGATAAAGTTAAGGATGAAGAGTAGATTTAAGATCCAAATCATCGGATGCACATCCTTAGCTTGACCTTTGATAACTTTCACAAGAGCATACATGATAAAGCCTGCTGCAATCCCATTTGTGATGCTGTAAGTGAAGCCCATGAAGATGGAGGTAAAGAAAGCTGGAATAGCTTCTGCCATGTCATCCCACTGGATATTTTTCAAGCTGCTCAGCATCATGATCCCTACGACAATCAAAATTGGCGCAGTTGCTGCTGTCGGAACGATGGCCAACAGCGGGCTAAAGAAGCTAGACACCGCAAAGCAGACCGCTACAACCAAGGCTGTCAAACCAGTCCGTCCGCCAGCTCCGATACCAGCTGCAGACTCTACATAAGTAGTAACGTTAGATGTTCCGGCAATCGCACCGATAGTTGTACCGATCAAGTCTGAGTACAAAGCCTTGTCCAAACCTTCTGACTCATGGTTTTCACCAGAAGTCGCTACGATACCCACTTTTTCACCCGTTCCAATCAAGGTACCGATGGTATCAAAGATATCCGTCAGAGAGAAAGCTAGGATGGCCATAAATGTCTGAGGTAGACGAGCCGTATCAGCAAAGAGAGCTCCCAAACCTTCTGGACCAACTGCCACCCCGAACACTTGTCCAAGTTCTTTCAGAGCTGTTGATAGATTATGCTGACCGAAGTCAATAGCAGATAGATCCACCAAACCAACAGCAATCGCTACGACTGTCGTTGCAAAGATGGACAAGATAATGCCACCCTTGATCCCCTTGATAACAAAGAAAATCGTGATTGCTAGACCCAGCAAGGCAAGTAAAACTGCTGGATTATTGAAATCAACCAGTCCCGGAGTTGCAGCTGAATTGGCTGTGATAGCAGCTTTGGCTTGGTCAGCTCCCTTACCAGCTACTACATAGTTGCCTGGATCGATTGAAAACTTCAACAATCCGGCATTTTTAATCCCTACATAAGCTAGAAAGACACCGATACCAGCAGAAATAGCTGAACGCAGAGCTGATGGAATGGACTCGATAATAGCCTTCCGAATCTTAGTCAAAGTGATAAAGAGCGAGATCAGACCACAGATGAAGACCATGCCCAAAGCTTCTTGCCAAGTGTAGCCCAAACTAAAGACAACCGTGAAAGTAAAGAAGGCATTGAGCCCCATACCTGGCGCCTGTGCGTAAGGAAGGTTGGCATAAAAGGCCATCATGAGCGTTCCAGCAACGGATCCGATGATCGTAGCTAGAAAGACACCTTGAGCCGGCATACCCGTTTGCGACAGCATGGCTGGATTGACAAAGAGGATGTAGCTCATAGCAAAGAAAGTCGTTAACCCAGCGAGAACTTCCGTACGAACATCCGTACCGTGCTCTTTGAGTTTAAATAATTTATCCATTATAGATAATCTCCTAAATTGTTTTATGGCAACTGATTAAAAGAGAACTCCTGATTTTCTTTAAAACAGTGCTACTTATTCGTTATTTACGAACAATAATATGATTATACTCAAAAACATTCACTTTTTCAACCCTAATGCTCCAAAAAATACTTTAACGTGTCTTATTTTTTATTTTCTCTACTTAAAAAGAGCAAACTCATCACTTGGATAAAGGTAAATCCAAGGATAAATACCAGACGTTCCCTCTGAAATGTTTCCAGTAACTTTTGGACAACTAACTGTGGCCGCGTCACCAGATCCCAAGAGTTGAGCCGGTCATAACGGCCGATATAAATTGCCAGACTCGACAGATAAGACAGGACACCTACCGCAAGCATATCCAGCCACCAAGTCAACTTCCAGCGCTCACGCAGGATATTCCAGCTTTCGATTCCGCAGTAAACCCCAAATAAAATGCTCGGCACAAAAGCCATAAATAGACGCATACTAGCATGATTCCACAGAGTATCCCCAACCCATGTCATATGGACCAAGTCCGTCAGCATATAAAAGGTATTCGGATAAAAGACCAGCCAGACCATCAGCAGAATCGGGTAGAGCCATTTTTGCTTGTTGAAAATTGTCGTTAACACAGCAGCATCATAGGCAATCAGTGCCAAAATCATGTTCCAGATCAAATCCGGACCTTGGACACTAATCCCCTGAATATATACGACAATCGAAATCAACATGAAAAAAATGTGAATCAAAATTGGTTTGCGCATACAAGATTTCCTCCTTCGCTCGAAATATCGCTCTTTTATAGAAGAAAAATAATAAAAAACAATCGCATTTCATCTATTGAAGAAATATTATACCACAACTTGTGCCATTTAAGCTTAATTCTGTTATAATAGACTGTACCATACTTGACGAGGGAAAAAATGACAAAAAAAATAATCGCCGTAGACTTGGACGGAACTCTGCTGAATTCCGAGAGTAAACTGTCTGACTTTACAAAAGAAACCATCAAAAAAATATCAGCTAAAGGACACAAGGTCATCATCACCACTGGACGTCCTTACCGCATGGCTTTAGACTTTTATAAGGAATTGGAGCTCAATACGCCTATGATTAATTTCAATGGTTCCTTGACGCACATTCCTGACAAAAAATGGGAGTTTGAGCAGTCCTTGACGGTAGACAAGTCCTTCTTACTGGATATGGTCCAGCGAAAAGAGGAAATCGAAGCTGATTTTATTGCCGGAGAATACCGCAAAAAATTCTACATCACAAATCCGGATGAAGAAATCGCAGATCCTAAGCTGTTTGGCATTGAGAATTTTAAACCGGAAAATCAATTTCAACCACAACTGGTAACCAAAAATCCTAATGCCATTTTGCTGCAAACGCACGCCACCGATAAATATGCTCTTGCTGCTGAAATGAATGCTTTTTATCAGCATAAGCTCGCCATTAATACTTGGGGAGGCCCGCTCAATATCCTAGAGTGCAATCCTAAAGGTGTCAATAAAGCCTTCGCCCTCCAATATCTGCTCAATATCCTCAATGTCGACCGCCAAAACCTAATCGCTTTTGGTGATGAGCAGAATGACACAGAAATGCTGGAGTTTGCAGGAACAGGCTATGCCATGAAAAATGCCAATGAAACCCTGCTTCCCTTCGCTGACCAGCAGCTTAAACTGACCAATGACCAAGACGGCGTGGCACATGAGCTTAACAATTTATTCTTATAAAGTCAATGGACGAGTCCTAAATAGGATTCGTTTTTTCTTATTTCAGGAAAATAAACATACTTTCAAACATTATAAATTTCATTTTTCAACTTCTGCTTTCAACTGTTTTCTTTTCATTTCATATATTAATAGATTTAATACCATTTCCTAATTTTTATCTAATTATTTAAGTGCTTAAAAGTATGAAAAATGGTGATTTAATAGGCTTTTTTCTGAGAAATTTATTTGAAAATCGATGTCACTTTAGCCTAATCACTTGCATTTTTCATGAAAACGTTTTATAATAATATCTAGCCTTAAAGTTTTCTTAAACTTAAGTCAAACATTTTATAAGGAGGAAAAACAATAATGAGTATTGGAATCATTATTGCCAGCCACGGTGAATTTGCTGCCGGCATTCATCAGTCAGGTTCTATGATTTTTGGTGAGCAAGAGAAAGTTCAAGTTGTAACTTTCATGCCAAACGAAGGTCCTGACGATTTGTATGCAAAATTCAATGATGCTGTGGCTTCGTTTGATGCGAACGATGAGGTATTGGTCTTGGCTGACCTTTGGAGTGGGTCTCCATTTAACCAAGCTAGCCGTGTCATGGGTGAAAATCCAGACCGCAAGTTCGCGATTATTACAGGTTTGAACCTACCTATGCTAATTCAAGCCTACACAGAGCGCATGATGGATGCAAACGCTGGCGTAGATGCTGTCGTTGCAAATATCATCAAGGAAGCTAAGGAAGGCGTAAAAGCACTTCCAGAAGAACTGAACCCAGTTGCAGAAAGTACTGCACCTGCTGCCGCACCTGTTGCTCAAGCAGCTATTCCAGAAGGAACTGTTATCGGAGACGGCAAGCTCAAAATCAACCTTGCTCGTATCGATACTCGTTTGTTGCATGGACAAGTTGCAACAGCTTGGACTCCAGATTCAAAAGCAGACCGTATCATCGTTGCTTCTGACTCAGTAGCTAAGGATGAACTTCGTAAAGAACTCATCAAACAAGCTGCACCTGGTAATGTTAAAGCAAACGTTGTTCCAATTGATAAACTGATTGCTGTTTCAAAAGATCCACGTTTCGGTAATACGCACGCTCTTATCTTATTTGAAACTCCACAAGATGCCTTACGCGCTATCGAAGGCGGTGTGCCAATCAAGACTCTCAACGTCGGCTCAATGGCTCACTCAACTGGTAAGACAATGGTCAACAACGTTCTGTCAATGGACAAGGACGATGTAGCTACTTACGAAAAATTGCGTGATCTCGGAGTTGAATTCGACGTACGTAAAGTACCAAATGACTCTAAAAAAGATTTGTTTGACTTAATTAACAAAGCCAACGTTCAATAATCTTAAACGTTTCGCTCTCATATTATTATGAAAGGATTTAAAACATGTCTATTATTTCTATGGTTTTAGTAGTCTTTGTTGCCTTCCTAGCTGGTCTTGAAGGTATCTTGGACCAATTCCAATTCCATCAACCATTGGTTGCATGTACCTTGATCGGTCTTGTAACTGGTAACTTAACTGCTGGTGTTATCCTTGGCGGATCTCTTCAAATGATCGCTCTTGGTTGGGCTAACATCGGTGCTGCCGTTGCTCCTGACGCTGCTTTGGCTTCAGTTGCTGCTGCTATCATCATGGTGCAAGGTGGAGACTTCACTGACAAAGGTATCACAGTTGCAACTACAATCGCGATTCCTCTTGCCGTAGCTGGTCTCTTCCTTACTATGATCGTGCGTACTATCTCTGTTGCCTTGGTTCACGCTGCAGACTCTGCTGCTAAAAAAGGTGATTTTGCTAGCGTTGAACGTGCTCACTTTGTAGCTCTCCTTCTTCAAGGTCTTCGTATCGCTGTTCCTGCAGCCCTTCTTCTTGCAATCCCTGCAGAAGCAGTGCAAAACTTGCTTGCTATGATGCCTGATTGGTTGGCAGGCGGTATGGCAGTCGGCGGGGGAATGGTTGTTGCCGTTGGTTATGCTATGGTTATCAACATGATGGCAACTCGCGAAGTATGGCCATTCTTTGCTATCGGTTTTGCTCTTGCTGCTGTTAGCCAATTGACTTTGATTGCCCTTGGTGCTATCGGTGTAGCGATCGCCCTTATCTACCTCAACCTTTCTAAGAAAGGCGGAAACGGTGGTGGCGGTTCTGCTACATCTAACGACCCAATCGGCGATATCCTAGAAGACTACTAAGAAAGGAGCTGCTATATCATGACTGAAAAAATTCAATTATCACAATCAGACCGTCAAAAAGTTTGGTGGCGTTCTACTTTCTTGCAAGGTTCTTGGAACTACGAACGTATGCAAAACTTAGGTTGGGCATATGCACTCATTCCAGCTCTCAAGAAACTTTATACTAAAAAAGAAGATCAAGCTGCTGCTCTTGAGCGTCACTTGGAATTCTTCAATACTCACCCATACGTTGCTGCTCCAATCATCGGTGTAACACTTGCCCTCGAAGAAGAAAAAGCAAATGGTGCAGAAATTGACGATGCAGCTATCCAAGGGGTTAAAATCGGTATGATGGGACCTTTGGCTGGTATCGGTGACCCTGTCTTCTGGTTCACAGTTCGTCCGATCCTTGGAGCGCTCGGTGCATCTCTTGCTCTGTCAGGAAATATCATCGGCCCACTCCTCTTCTTCGTTCTTTGGAATGCAATCCGTATGGCCTTCTTGTGGTACACTCAAGAATTGGGTTATAAGGCTGGTTCTGAAATCACAAAAGACATGTCTGGTGGTATCCTCCAAGACATCACTAAAGGTGCTTCAATCCTTGGTATGTTTATCTTGGCTGTATTGGTTGCACGCTGGGTAAACGTTAGCTTTGCGCTTCAGCTGCCATCTACAAAGCTCTCTGAAGGAGCTTACATCAACTTCCCTAAAGGGGCCGTAACTGGTGAGCAACTTCAAAAAATCTTGGGTGATGTTGCAGGCGGTTTGAGCTTGACTCCTGAAAAGACAAATACCCTTCAAGGACAAATTAACTCTTTGATTCCAGGTTTGATGGGACTTCTCCTTACCTTCCTCTGCATGTGGTTGCTTAAGAAGAAAGTTTCACCAATCACAATCATCATCGGACTTTTCGTTGTTGGTATCGTTGCTCGCCTAATTGGTTTGATGTAATCAAAAAGAAGGTTTCGGCCTTCTTTTTATTGTGGTATAATAGCTATATCATTTAAAAGGGAGATGTTTTATGGCGCAATCGCAAAATAAATCGATTGAATTTCAAACGACAGGAGTTTCCTATCTTGGTTTGGGTGGCAAGGTTGGGAAGTTTTTGGTCGGTGATGTCGCACTGGAATTCTACGCTGACGCCAATGTAGAAGACTATATCCAGCTACCTTGGTCAAGCATCCAGCAAATCGGTGCCAATGTCTCTGGGAAAAATATCAGTCGCCATTTTGAAGTTTTTACAGACAAGGGCAAGTTTCTCTTTGCATCTAAGGACACCGGAAAGATTCTCAAAATAGCTCGTCAACATATCGGAAATGAAAAAGTCGTCAAATTGCCTACCTTGATGCAAACAATTGGCCAATTCTTTAAAAATCTATTTGCAAAAAAATAGAAAATCCTGTATAATCTAGGAAACGGATAAGTAAGACTATCGCTTCTTTCAGAAAGTCTGCGGGTGCTGCGAGCAGATAGGAGCCTAGTGTGAAATTCTACCGTTGCAATACAACTACATACATAATCAAGTGCACACCTGTGAAGTTGGATGGAACCGCGGCCTAGCCGCTCCAACAGTTTCCTCGGTGTGCTTTTATTTTTGGAGGTCTTATGTTAGATTTAAAACGTATTCGGACAGACTTTGATGCTGTCGCAGAAAAATTAGCTACCCGTGGCGTAGCAGCTGATGTTCTCAATCAAATGAAGGAAATTGATGAGCAACGACGTGATTTGTTGGTGAAAGTAGAAAATCTCAAAGCAGAGCGCAACACCGTTTCTGCTGAGATTGCCCAAGCCAAGCGCAACAAAGAAAATGCGGATGACAAGATTGCAGCCATGCAAAAACTATCTGCCAAAGTGAAGGACTTAGATGCTACTTTGGCTGAATTAGATGCTAAATTGACCGAGTTCACCACAACCCTGCCAAACATTCCGCACGATAGCGTGCCAGTCGGGGCAGACGAGGATGACAATGTAGAAGTCCGCCGCTGGGGTACACCTCGCCAATTTGACTTTGAAGCTAAAGCTCACTGGGATTTAGGCGAAGACTTGGATATCCTGGACTGGGAGCGTGGTGCAAAAGTTACTGGTGCTCGCTTCCTCTTCTATAAGGGCTTAGGAGCAAGACTTGAGCGCGCTATCTACAACTTCATGTTGGATGAGCATGGCAAAGAAGGCTACACAGAAGTCATCACTCCCTACATGGTCAACCATGACTCTATGTTTGGTACTGGGCAATATCCTAAGTTCAAAGAAGATACGTTTGAGCTGGCTGATACCAACTTCGTTCTGATTCCAACTGCTGAAGTTCCGCTGACCAACTACTATCGAGACGAAATTCTAGATGGCAAGGAATTACCAATCTACTTCACAGCTATGAGCCCATCTTTCCGTTCTGAAGCTGGTTCTGCTGGTCGTGACACGCGCGGTCTGATCCGCCTGCACCAATTCCACAAGGTTGAAATGGTCAAGTTTGCCAAACCCGAAGAATCTTATGAAGAGTTGGAAAAGATGACTGCCAATGCAGAAAACATCCTGCAAAAGCTCAATTTGCCTTACCGTGTTGTTGCTCTTTCTACCGGAGACATGGGCTTCTCAGCTGCTAAAACCTACGACTTGGAAGTCTGGATTCCAGCTCAGAACACCTATCGTGAAATTTCCAGCTGCTCTAACACAGAAGATTTCCAAGCTCGTCGAGCTCAAATCCGCTACCGTGATGAAGCAGATGGCAAGGTCAAACTCCTCCACACTCTCAACGGGTCTGGACTTGCTGTCGGACGCACAGTCGCTGCTATCTTAGAAAACTACCAAAATGAAGATGGTTCTGTGACCATTCCTGAAGTCCTACGTCCTTACATGGGGGGCTTGGAAGTCATTACAGCAGAATAAGCGAATCCACTGTGATATCTGCAATTTGTACATCGACTAGCAATCAATAACCTCTAATAAGGTCTAAGGATTTTCTTTGAATATAACTTCTGCCAAAATGAATTGTATATGAGAGTTTTCACCCATTTTATACAGTTGGTCAACGAAGCTAAATAAAACGGCTCTATAATTTCTGTAGTGGGTAAATCCACCGCAGGGATTATGGAGCCTATTTTGT
>NZ_JPEN01000062.1 GCF_000767835.1 Streptococcus sinensis
ATATCTGTAAAAAATAATTGATATTTTAAAAAATTATTCTTGACTTTTTACATAGAATGCCTTCTTTTTATTAAAAGCTATGCCGCTGCCAATCAAAACAGCTTCTTCCTGATGCTCATTCTTAGCTAAGGCAACATTGTTATTCATAGGAAGTATGATTCGATACATAGCTTCCTCCTTATCATTTTATTGAGCTTTCGTGAAATAAAAATGACCGCAAATAAACGGAAAACAACAAGAATACTTGACTTTCCCAATTCATTTGCGGTCACGCCTAATCCAACTTAGTAACGCTCACCCTATTCAACTTATGGTTTAATTATAACATATCAAAACAACAATGTAAACCCTTACTTTTGGTTTTTTTAAACATTTTTCATTTATTTTTGATGATTTCAAACTAAAACCAATCATTGGCCAATCTTACAGATCAAATACCAATGATTGACTTTAGTTCAAGAAAGCTTTAGACGAACGTATTGAACTAAAATACTGCTTTAAACTCTCTCTTTCCAAGAGGTAGCTGTTTTTTGAAGAACCTTGTTGAGCTCATCAATATTTTCAAATCCAGTTGTACGGAGCCACTTACGAGCTGCCTCTTCGCCTTGCTCAATGTAGTCTTTGACACTGCCAGCCCAAGTCGCACGTCCGCAGAGAACGCCGTTGAAGTTTGCACCTGACTCATGAGCGAAGATAAGTGTTTCTTGGAAGAGTTTCGCTGATACACCCGCACTCAAGTAGATGTATGGCAGGTTAGTTGCTTCATCTTGTTCCTTGAAGAAGGCAGCTGCTTGTTCGCGTGTATGAACGATTTCACCATCACCAAAACCTTCAACGTATTTAACGTTGACTGGAACTTCCACTTTCAAGACATCAATATTGAAACGTGGATCTGAGAAGACTTTCATAGCTCCGATAACCTTGTGAGGTTTCACTTTCGCGTACTCAGCGCTGGAAGCATCCGCAATCTTTTCATCGTAAGCCAAGATTTCAAGGAAGAAAGGAATATCTTCTGCCACACACTCAGAACCCACACGCTCGATATAAGCTTGCTTTTGTTGGTTGAGCTCGTCAGAGCTATCCACATCATAGTAAAGGAGGAATTTCACCGCATCCGCACCTTGTTCTTTGATGCGTTTTGCAGACCAAACATCTAGACAGTCTGGCAGGCGCTTAGTGCTAGAAGTATCGTAACCTGTTTTTTCATAGGCCAATAGTAAGCCAGCATTCTTGTCCAAAGCCTTCGTAGCAGGCAGGCCATACTCAGGATCTAGGAGCATAGATGAAGCATAAGGAGTCAGCTCTTCTGCTACCAGAACTTTCAGCTCTTCCATCTGTTCTACTGTTGGTTCTGCTTCTTGGTATTGAGCCATGAGGCGTTTCAAAGCACCGCGTTGGTCAAAAGCCAAGGCAGAGATAATGCCATTCTCGTCAGAAAGTTTTTCCATATACTTGCATTTTTGTTCTGTTAATACCATATTATACCGTCCTTACATGTAGTTGTTTGTATAGTTCGTCATAGTTAGCCATATTGACATGACCGGTCATTTTTTCTTGGGCATTGAGCATGCCCAGCACATTTGCCTTTTTGAGCAGAGAGACAGCATCTTCTTGATGGCTCAAGGCTGAAGAAATACCTGCAACAGTTGAGTCACCAGAGCCAACTGGATTAACCACTTGGATTTTAGGAATATCTACTTTATAGAAAGTATCCCAGTGTTTTGCAAAAGCGCCATCTGCACCGAGTGATACGATGATCCACTCGATTCCTTCAAATAGCGGTTCTGAAAGGACAGCTTTTAACTCATCCAAATCTTTGGAAACTTCGCGGCCCAATAACTGAGAAAGTTCCTCGTTATTTGGTTTGATGGCAGTTGGTTTGACATCTGATTTAAGTACAGCTTCCAGAGCTGCTCCATAGCAATCCAGCACCACCTTATTGCCAGCTTGATTAGCCATTTCAATCAGCTGGATATAGTATTCTGTCGGCAGGCCCGTTGGCAAACTGCCCGAGATACTGACAACATCTGCCTCAGCCATCAAAGACCGGAAGTGTTCTTGGAAATCCCTCGCCTCAACTGCTGTAATAGTCGGACCGGCTTCCAGGATTTCTGTTTGCTTACCTTCGTGTAAGATAGCAATGCAGTTTCTCGTCGCTCCTGAAATATTGTAAAAGGAAGATTGAACATTTGGATGAAGATTTTGTAATAAAAACTCTCCATTAGTTCCGCCGATAAGCCCCGTCGCAGCGACATCGTCTCCAATTTCTGCCAAAACTCTGGTCACATTGAGGCCCTTGCCGCCTGCTGTCTTACTGACTTCTGCAACACGATTAACAGTATCAATTTTCAATTCTTCTAAAGGATAGGAAATATCGATAGAAGGATTCATGGTCACTGTAAGAATCATCTGGCTACCTCACTAGTCGTGGTACTCTCCACGATCCCATTTTTCAAGAAATTCTGTAAAGAAGTTGGCATCTGCTTGATGAGCATTATGACTTTCAACATGCTCAATCTTGGCAATCAACTTCTTGTTTTCTTCGGTTGGTTTGTACTCCGCATGAATGAAAGCTTCTATGATGTCACACATAAGGAGCTCACCTGTGATTTTTCCGCCAAAGCCGATGACATTGGCGTTGAGCTCTTCCTTAGCATAGAGAGCTGAAGTCATGTCGCGCACCAGAGCTGAGCGGATACCAGACACCTTATTAACCGCATTGTTAATCCCGACACCAGTACCGCAAATACAGATTCCCAGATCCGCCTTGCCACTCGCCACAGCTTCTCCTACCTTTTTTCCGTAGATAGGGTAGTGGGTACGCACATGGTCATATGTTCCGTAGTCCTGTACTTCATAGCCTTTTGACTTCAAGAAATCTACGACCGCCATTTTTTCATTGGTAACGATATGGTCACATCCAATTGCAATTTTCATTTGATTTCTCCTTTTCTTAGCACATCTTGTTGAGCATGTCAACTCGGATTTGGTGGCGGCCGCCATCGTATTTCCCATTGACAAAGCCTTTGGCAATATTCTTAGCTAGACCTTCACCAACGATTTCAGCTCCCATCGTAATCATGCGAGAGTTGTTATGGCCGCGAGTCATGTAGGCAGAGCGTTCATCTGAAACTTCAGCCGCTACCATACCTTTGATTTTGGTCGCTACCATGAATGGACCAGCCCCATAAGCGTCAATCACAATACCAAGATTTTCCTCTTGCTTATTCACCTCAGCCGCAACTGCAAGGGTTACATCAATAAAATCCTGACCTTCTTTCGTCACATCGATCACTTCAAAGTTTTCTCCGACGATAAAATCCTTGACTACATCTTTCAGCTTGCTTCCAGCAGCATCTGCTCCAATAATAATTGCCATGAGCATTCTCCTTTTGGTTATTTTTAACAGATTCATGTTTATCTAAATCACTATCTGTTTTCCATAATCATAATATACTCCTTTCTAAGTTTATTGTCAACATCTTTTTGTTTATTTTAATCAAAAAAATAAATAATGTTATAGATAAACAAAAAAGCTCTTATCCAGAGCATTTTTGTCTATTACTTATGAGATAACTTTAGTATGCACTTCTAATTCCTCATGAACTGTATCGGAAGTTTGATCAATGATAACTGCTGTAATTTCAGATAGAGGACAGATGGAAGTGAAATCTTCCTTATCAATCTTAGAAGAATCAATCAACAGATATGTCTCCGTCGAGCGTTCTAAGGCCAGCTTTTGGGTGTAGGCCTCTTCAAAGGAAGAGGTCATGATTTGTCCACCTTTAATGCCATTACAGCTGAAGAACATCTTAGTAAAATACATGCGCTCCATGATAGCGTTGGTCATCTCTCCTACAAAGGCTTGACTAGTCTCCCGCATTTCCCCTCCAAGAAGAAAAACTTTAAAGGTATCTGACTTTTTCTTGAGCAGGTCATTAAAGATAGGCAGGCAGTTGGTAATCACGCGTAGATTTTGATTGCTTATTTGCTCGGACAGCACTTCTACAGAAGTCCCTGGACCAAGGAAAATGGTGTCCCCATCCTCAATCAGCTGCACAGCCTTTTTAGCAACGGCTCGCTTAGCTTCAATATTCTTGAAGAGTTTCTCTTCGTGAGGAATTTCGTGATATTGTTGGGCTTTATTACTTTTCGCTCCACCAAAAATACGAGTCAATTTCCCTTGATTTTCTAGCTCTGTCAAATCACGTCGAACAGTCATGTCAGAGACTTTCAGGCTTTCCACAATTTGAGCAACGGTAATCGTTCCAAGTCTATCTACCAGCTTAACCAATTCGTCTAATCGTTCAATCTTATTCATTTTCGACTCCTCATCTCCCGTTTTCTTCATTATAACTCTTTTCTTTTTCATTTTCCACACTTTTTGTTTGTTTTAAACAAAAAACTTTGGATTTCACATAAAAAACGAGCAAGCATGCTCGCTCTTCTTGCTCTGGTAGCTAATAAACTGATGCCTACTTTAGATAAAACTACTTAAAATCCCCTGATTCTGCACCACTAGGTAGATACCTAGTAAAATGAGCAAAACAAAGAGAAGCAACTTAATCAGTCCTTTGACAAAGCGGATTGCCACAAGAATCATCATCGAACCGACCAACCATATAAAGGCTGAAGTGTTAAAGAAGTCTTGAACAGCTTGACTGCTTTCGCCGAAAAATGCCTGAAGCGGCACTGGAATATGATTTTGCCAAACATCGGTCAGACCGATTTGACTGGCAATCTCCGTCCCGCTTGTCCAAAGCCAGGCAAAAACTCCTGAATTAAAGATAAAAAGGAAGACTTGCTCCGGAAAGCGTCTAATAAAATAGAAAATAGTTTTTAACATGATACTATGATTGATACAGTTCTCTTACAGCTTGAACATCTACTGGCTGGATACTGTAAAAAGAACCAGCCGAATGCATCACAGAATCCTCCTCGTTATGATCTAATCCGATAGCATGACCCAATTCGTGCGCTGCTGTATTTACGATGCGTTCGTGTGAATAGCCGTAGCGGTCATTGAGTAAGTAGTAAGCATTCAAACGGACGGTAACCTTTGTAAAGCGCTGAGTGAGTAGATTAGTCTGAGACTCTGCTTCACCAGCTGCTGGCACATTCCCATCGTTCATCTCCGTTGCAATAATATCTGCCGAATTCTTATCTTCAGTGAGGGTAAAGGTAAAGGCCCCTGTCTGATTCCAAGAATCAATAGCTTCTAGATAAGCAGACCGAAAGGTTTCGTTTTGTGTATCAATGTAAATGCTGGCGCTCGCCTGCTCCCAACGACTGCCTGTAGCGATATGCTCATCTGTCATTTGGTCGGTTTGCTGACTGTAGCTGTCAAATCCTATTGTGAACCCTTGACCATTGAAAAGTTGGTTCACTCGCACTACCGCAGCCTGAACTGCTTGGGACAAACCAGCTGGCCCACTATCTGTCAAAGTCGTAAAATAAAAGACACCAACGATTACTACGAAACTAAGAACTGCGGACCAAATCAAGCCCCAGACCAGCCGCCAAATAAAACGAAATAAGAAACAAATACAATTAAAAATAAATCTCATAGCAACCTCCACTTCTCGGATTGTAAGAGAAGATAGATTCTATCAATACTGTCTTAAACAAAACTAAAAAGCTCTCCTTCTATAACTATAAAAGAAAATGACTACAAATCTGCAACCATTCCTTTTCATTCTAATTAAATATTAAGAACCTGTAGTCAGACTGACCCGACCGCTGCTATAGTCTAGCTGAATCCCTTTTTGCACATTGGGAACGAAGACATTGAACTCCAAACTTCCATCACTGGACTTGGCTTCTAAATGCGAGCCGACTGGCACAAGATCATTTCCCGAAGCATAAATCAAAGTGACACGATAACGCACCCGCTTATTCTGATCCAAGGCGCGACGAATCTGACTTTCATAGTAATTCTGTCCCGTCGAGCTGTCTTTATTGGCCTGATTGGCCCAGGCTGTTTGGACTGCGATATTGGCTGGATTGCTAGTGGAAGCATCAAAGCCCTTTAAACCACCGACCAAAGAGTAAGCCAAGAGATGCCCTCGATCCACCGCATGATGATAGTCACCTGATAGATGTTTGACTTGGTGC
Source organism: Streptococcus sinensis (assembly GCF_000767835.1). Classification (GTDB taxonomy): domain Bacteria; phylum Bacillota; class Bacilli; order Lactobacillales; family Streptococcaceae; genus Streptococcus; species Streptococcus sinensis. Next base: position 6,115 of record NZ_JPEN01000062.1, read on the forward strand.
CAACCAGCAGGAACCCAAGAAGTAGAGCCATTTCCCGTTTCTTCCCGTGATTTATACTGGCGTGTTGATTTGGTAAGCAAGGCATTGGCTACTGTGGGAACAGTCTGCCCCTGAACAATCTTCGTTTTATTATCCGCATAAGGCAAACTAGAAACTTTGGCATTCAAGTTTGTTTGATTTCCATTGATGACGAAAGCCCCTGCCCCATTCCACTCGATTTTTCCTCCAAGTTGAGAGCGCACTGAGTCTGTAAGAACACTTTCTGACAGAGCTTGGTCAGGTGTGCTAGTCTCCTTATTTTGGCTGACAACTGCAGGTGTGTTTAGCGCTGGTGTTTGATTGCCATTTCCAAAAAAGTAGGCTCCCAGCGACAAGCTAAGTGCAACCAGAAGCCCTGCCACAGTCTGCACAGATTTATTACTTTTTTTTAGGATTTTCTTTCTTTTTGGCATAATTCCTTATCCATTTAAAAGGACTGTGCTAGGATAATGCACAGTCGGGATGCTATGTCATACTCTTGGAAAATCACTGACCCGTAAATTTGGAAATAATGGTATCCCAAGTCTTTGGCGATAAAATAGACCAAGGATTGTCTCCATTTCCAATCACACCATAACCGATGACCAGACCAAGACAAAAAATGATAAAAGCAAGTAGCAGAACCAAGGCAACAATTCCGAGCTGTTTACCTAAATATTTTAAATTTTCACTCATCATCTTCTTCCTTTACACGTTTGATATTTGCACCAAGAGCTGCCAGCTTTTCGTGAAATTTATAGTAACCGCGGTCCAAATGGACTAGCTTGCTAACTTTTGTTTCTCCATCAGCAATCAAGCCCATCAAAATCAAGGTTGCACTGGCCCGAAGGTCTGTTGACATCACTTCAGCTCCTTGTAAGCTTTCACCGCCCCAGATACGGGCTGTGTCCCGCATAATGTCGGAGTGAAGCCCCATTCGCCGCATCTCTTCTAAGTGCTGGAAACGATTCTCGAAGACCGTTTCAATCATGACGGATTCTCCTTGGGCTATCGCCATCAAGGCAGTAAACTGAGCCTGCATATCCGTCGGGAAACCTGGATAAGGCAAGGTCTTAACTGAAACAGCTTTTAACTTCGAAACATCCGAGCGGATGCGAATTCCTGCATCTTCTTCAGTCACTTCTACTCCCATTTCCTGCATTTTTGATAAAAGCGGACGGTTGTGCTCCCAGATAGCGTCCTCAATCAGCAAATCACCGCCTGTCATGGCAGCACCCACCATAAAGGTCCCAGCTTCAATGCGGTCTTGGACTACATTATGCTCAGCTCCATGAAGTTTTTCCACACCGATGATTGTTATATTCTCCGTTCCTGCTCCTCTGACTCTAGCGCCCATTTTATTTAACAAAAGGGCCAAATCGACAATTTCAGGCTCTCGAGCAGCATTTTCGATAACAGTTGTGCCTTTAGCCAACGTCGCAGCCATCATAATATTCTGCGTTGCGCCAACACTTGGGAAGTCCATATAGATATGCGCTCCCTTTAAGCGGTCTGCTCTGGCCTCAATGTAACCCGCAGACTGTGTAATCTGAGCGCCCATTGCCTCCAAGCCCTTCAAATGAAGGTCAATCGGACGATTGCCAATCGTACAACCACCCGGTATGGATACTTTAGCATGCCCATTTCGAGCAAGAATCGGCCCCAATACAACAATTGAAGCCCGCATTTTGCTGACATATTTATAAGGAGCTTCCTCAGACAAAGGCTGAGTTGCATCCACGACTACAGTGTTTTCGTCTCGGTTAAAGTTCACCTGCGTATTCAAGCCGCGAACAACATTGTTCATGGTAAAAACATCCGAAAGGACTGGAACATTTTTGAGTGTCGTTTTTCCTTCACTGGCCAATATCGTTGCAGCTAGCAGCGGCAGCACCGCATTTTTAGCTCCCTCAATCTTGACTGTTCCAACCAGACGATTATTTCCACCCTGAATAATAATTTTTTCCATACTAACTAGCTACTCCAAACATTAAAAATTCATCCCTACTATCATACCATAAAATCAAAAATCTGACCTTACAAAGTACCGTTAAAGATTGCCCGACTCATATCATAGATGCCAATAAAAAATAGACTGGCCATGTAGCCCAAGGCAATACTCAACAATAATATCAAAAAACGAATTTTGAGAGCATTATCAGCATTTACTTTTAGAAATCTTTCCCAACTTACTACAGTAGACAGAAGATGAAAAGCAAAGAAAATAAAGAGCAGGTGACTGCATAGTCGAAATGTTAATTCTATCATAGTTTTTATTATACCATAAGACCAGGCATTCCTAGCGGAAAGAAACGTAAGCCAACAAAAAAAGAATGGCATTTCCATTCTTTTTTTGCTTATTACATTCTTGTTCCAACGTTAATCCGGTTGATGGCACGCTGAAGGGCGATTTTAGCACGGCGCTCTTGGTCAATCAGATGCTTGTCTTGAGCTTCTTCGATCTCTTTCTCAGCACGCAGTTTAGCCCGCTCAGCACGGCTAATATCAATATCACGCGCACGTTCTGCTGAGTCTGCGATAATGGTAATCACATTGTCAGCTATCTCTACAATACCACCGTTGACCGCAATCCAATCAATATGCTTATCATCATCGACCCGGCGCACCTTGACCTGATCCACTTCCAAAACAGCGATTGTATTGATATGACGAGGCAAAATCCCCATTTCTCCGTCAATCGTTTTTACGGAAACAAATGCAGCACGGTGGTCATAGACAAGACCATCCGGTGTAACGATTTGTACTGTCATTTGAGCCATCATTCACCTCTTAGAATCCCATTTTTTCAGCTTTAGCAATGACATCCTCAATTGAACCGACACCGCGGAAGGCATCTTCTGGTAACTTATCATACTTTCCTTCGAGGATTTCTTTAAAGCCACGAACTGTCTCAGCTACAGGCACATAAGATCCCGGCTGACCAGTAAATTGCTCAGCAACGTTGAAGTTTTGAGAAAGGAAGAATTGAATCCGACGCGCACGCGCAACCAAGGTCTTTTCTTCATCTGACAATTCGTCCATACCTAGGATTGCAATGATATCCTGCAATTCATGATAACGTTGCAATACGCGTTTAACTTCAGCAGCCACCGTATAGTGCTCTTCACCAACAATCTCAGGAGAAAGAGCCCGAGAGCTTGAAGCGAGCGGATCCACTGCTGGATAAATCCCCAATTGAACCAATTTACGTTCCAAGTTGGTTGTAGAATCCAAGTGAGCAAAAGCCGTTGCTGGAGCTGGGTCAGTATAGTCATCGGCTGGCACATAGATGGCCTGAATAGAGGTTACAGAACCCTTCTTGGTTGAGGTAATCCGTTCCTGCAATTGTCCCATTTCTGTCGCAAGTGTTGGTTGGTAACCAACGGCTGACGGCATCCGACCCAAAAGGGCAGAAACTTCAGAACCTGCTTGCGTGAAACGGAAGATGTTGTCAATGAAGAGCAAGACATCTTGACCTTCCACATCGCGGAAATATTCTGCAATCGTCAAGCCAGTCAAAGCAACACGCATACGTGCCCCTGGTGGCTCATTCATCTGACCGAAGACCATGGCTGTCTTTTCGATAACGCCAGACTCCTTCATTTCCCAGTAAAGGTCATTCCCTTCACGCGTCCGTTCTCCAACACCGGTAAATACAGAAATCCCACCGTGTTCTTGAGCGATGTTGTGGATCAATTCCTGAATCAGGACGGTCTTACCAACTCCGGCACCACCGAAGAGTCCGACTTTACCACCTTTCAGATAAGGTGCTAAAAGGTCGATAACCTTGATACCTGTTTCTAAGATCTCTGATGAAGTAGACAACTCATCAAAGGTTGGAGCTTTCTTATGGATTGGCTGGCGCTCTGCATCATCCGCAAAAGGAGCATCCAAGTCAATGGTATCTCCCAAAACGTTAAAGACGCGACCAAGTGTTTCTTTTCCGACTGGTACAGAAATTGGACGGCCAGTATTTAGCACTTCCATGCCACGAGTCAACCCATCCGTTGATTCCATAGCGATGGTCCGAACCACTCCATCACCAAGCTCAAGAGCTACTTCAAGGACGATTTTTGATTTTTTTTCGTCATTTTTATAGACTACAAGTGCATTATTGATCTCAGGTAGCTTGTCGCCAGCTGCAAACGCTACGTCTACAACCGGTCCGATAACCTGAGTAATTTTGCCTGAGCTCATTCTTTTCTCCTCTTTATAATATTTATTTTCTGTGACACTATTCCAGTGCACTTGCACCCGCCACAATTTCAGTAATTTCCTGCGTGATAGCTGCTTGTCTAGCACGGTTATACTGAATGGTCAAATCATTGATAACTTTTTTAGCGTTATCCGTTGCTGTCTGCATGGCTGTCATACCAGCAGCATTTTCAGCAGTTTTTGCGTCAATAATGGCCCCGTAAATCATACTTTCAGCAAACTGAGGTAAGAGCTGATCTAAAATCGCATTTCGACTGGATTCTAGTTCTAGATTGAGGATATAGTTCTTATCCGCTTCACTAGGATCCAAATCGACGATTGGCAACATCTGCTCCACCCGCATCTGACTGGTCAGACTGTTGACATGGTGGTTATAACAGACATAAAGTTCATCAAAAAGTTCATTCTGATACATTTCAATGGTCTTAGAAATGATTTTCCGGACTTCATCAAAACTCGGATGATTGGCTAAGCCGCGCAATTCATAAATTGGCTGAATGCCCCGTGCTCGGAAGAAATCAGCTCCCATTCCACCGATCGAAATAATGACATAGTCATCCTTTTCGTGGTATTCAGAAATCAATTCCATCATTGATTTGAGGATGGTTGCATTGTAGCCACCGACCAAACCCCGATCAGACGTAATGACGATATAAGCCGTTTTCTGAACTGGTCTGCTCTTGAGCAAGGGATGATGACTAACATTTTCTGTCTCATGACCATGCAAAAGGTCGGTCAAGAGTTTCCGAACCTTAGAAGCATAGACTTGAAAGTTCTTTGCTGCTTCTTCGGATTTTCCTAACTTAGATGCAGAAACCATCTGCATAGCATTGGTGATTTGACTGGTGTTTTTTGTGGATGCAATTTTATTTTTGATATCATTTAATGAAACTGCCATCTGACACCTCTATTCCTATTTGAAGTTAGATTGATTGATAAATTCAGTAATAGCGGCGTCCAGCACTTCTTCACTCGGCAAATCTTTTGTCTGACGAATTGTTTCATAAATGTCTTCATGATGAGCATCAAAGTAAGTGAAAATCTCATCTTCAAACTGAAGAATCTCATCTACTGGTACTGTATCAAGGAAGCCGTGAGTCAGTGCATAGAGGATCACAACCTGTTTTTCAACTGGCAGTGGCTCATGAACTGGCTGTTTCAATACTTCTACTGTGCGGCGTCCGCGATTGAGTTTGGCCTGAGTTGCTGCATCCAAGTCACTACCGAACTTGGTAAAGGCTTCTAGCTCACGATAAGAAGCAAGGTCAATACGCAGAGTCCCTGCAACCTTCTTCATGGCCTTGATTTGTGCAGAACCACCTACCCGAGATACGGAAGAACCGGCATCAATGGCTGGTCGAATACCTGCATTAAAGAGGCTATCGCTGAGGAAAATCTGACCGTCCGTGATTGAAATCACGTTCGTCGCGATATAGGCTGAGATATCTCCTGCCTGTGTTTCGATGAATGGCAATGCAGTGATTGAACCACCACCCAGCTCATCAGAAACCTTAGCTGAACGCTCAAGCAAGCGGCTGTGAAGGTAGAAAACATCCCCTGGGAAGGCTTCACGACCTGGCGGACGGCGAAGCAAGAGAGAAAGTTCACGGTAAGCCACCGCTTGTTTAGACAAATCATCATAAACGATAAGGACATGTTTGCCATTGTACATGAACTCTTCTGCCATTGCTACACCGGCATAAGGTGCCAAGAAAAGCAAAGGAGAAGGTTGAGAAGCTGACGCTGTTACCACAATGGTATAGTCTAAGGCTCCATACTGGCGGAGGGTCTCAACCTGTGTCCGAACAGTGGATTCCTTTTGACCGATGGCAACATAGATACAGATCATATCTTGCCCTTTTTGGTTGAGGATCGCATCGATGGCAATACTGGTTTTACCAGTCTGACGATCACCGATAATCAATTCCCGCTGACCACGACCAATTGGTACCAGTGCGTCAATGGCTTTTAGACCTGTTTGTAATGGTTCAGAAACGGATTTCCGCTCCATAACTCCTGGAGCTGGCGCTTCAACAGGACGTGTTTTATCCGTAACAATCTCACCCAATCCGTCAACAGGACGACCGAGCGGATCCACGACACGACCAATCAAAGCATCCCCAACAGGAACCTCCATGATTTTACCCGTGCGGCGAATCGTATCCCCCTCACGAATATCTGTAAAGTCACCCAAGATAATGATCCCGACATCAGTTGACTCCAAGTTTTGGGCCATACCATAAGAACCATTTTCAAAAATCAAGAGCTCCCCGCTCATGGCATTATCAAGACCGTGGGCACGAGCGATTCCATCACCAATGTAAGTGACGACCCCAGTTTCTGTGACGTCAAAATTTGGCTGGAAATTTTCAATTTGTTGCTTAATTAAAGCGCTGATTTCTTGTGCGTTAATCGCCAAAATTCACACCACTTTCTATTTCAAATTTTCTTTTACGAGTTGTAATTGACGTTTTATACTTGCATCAATTGTCTTATTATTGGCTGAGATGACAAAACCACCAATCAAATCGACATCCAATTCCTGCTTGAGCGCGCGAACCTTGAGGCCCATTTTCTGCTCAATAATTGGTTTCAATCTCTCTTTTTGTCTTTCTGTCAGTGCTTGGACAGATCTGACTGTCACTTCAAATTCATTGCTTTGCTTCTCAATCTGATGCTGAATTTCTAATAATATATCGTAGAATAAAGCAGCTCGATGATTGAGAATAGTGACTTCGATAAAGTTATCAATCAGCTGTGAATCTGAGTTTTGGAAAAGTCGAAGAGCCTTCTCCTTCTCTTCCTCATCAACGCCAATATGTGATAAAAAGTCAGCAAGATTTGTTTCCACAAACACGGCCTTAATCTGGCTTAGTTTATCAAAAACATCCTGTTGCTGACCTTTTTCAAATACTAATTGAACAAAAGGCAAGGCATATTTTTCAATTACCGCGTATTGCTTTTTGTCCATTAAGCATCTCCTAATTTATCAATATAACGATCAATGAGCTCGCTGTGTTTCTCTGTATCGAGCTGCTGACTCAAGATCTTACTTGCGAGACTTACTGTTAGGTCAGCCACATCATCTTTAATGCTATTCAAGGCATCTGCCTTGCTCTGAGCAATTTCCTGATTGGCTTTTGCTTTCAAACGTCCAGCTTCTTCAGCTGCATTCGCTAAAATTCCAGCCTTATTTTTTTGAGCTGTTTCCTTAGCATGTTCGATAATCGTCGTTGCTTCCTGACGACTTCCTGCTAATTCATTCTCACGTTTTTGCGCGAGTTCCTCAGCCTTTTTGCGGGCTGACTCAGCCCCGTCAATATCATCCGTAATCTTTTTAGAACGTTCTTCTAAGATACTGGTAATATTGCCCCAGGCAAACTTCTTTACTAAAAAAATTAATAAAAGGAAGGAACCAGCGATGAGAATAAAGTCACCAATAATGGTACCAATAGTTAAATCCATCTTCTACTACTCCTCTACTTACTCTTCCTCACCGTTTATTTTTTTACCAATGTACATCGAAGACAACATGGTAAATACATAAGCTTGGATACATGAAATGAAAATCGAAAAGGCCGTCCATAACATGTTTCCGATAAAGGCTACTGGATACCAATAAAAGGCTTGTTGAGACAAGGTTAATAGCAAACCTGCCAATACTTCACCAGCAAAAATATTCCCGTAAATCCGAATTGCTAAGGAAGCAAAATTGGTCACTTCTTCCAAGAGGTTCATCGGGGTCATAAAGCCTGGTGTTACAAAAGCCTTCAAATATTCCTTAAAGCCTCGACGACGAACCCCTTCTATATGTGCGATCAAGGTGATCATAAAGGAGAGAGATAAGTCGTAGCCGAGGTTAGCCGTTGGGGAAGTCCACAAGTTATAACTGTTAGTTGTTTGGACTTTTGCCATCAACCCAATATTATTGGCCACCAAAATAAACATAAAAAGAGAAAACAAAAATAAAGAATAATTCTTCATATAATGCTCTCCAATGTTACCCTTGGTAAAGCTAATGACAAAATCATAGATCATCTCAAGAGCATTTTGTTTGCCCTTTGGACGAAGGGTCATTTTGCGACTTGCCCAGTAGACAAAAGCAAAGACCACCAAAACAGTTACAAGAGACATGGCAAGTAGGGTCAAATCAAAGGATATTGGTCCAATATTTAAGGTAGGATTTACACTTTCTTCCATGGTTTGACACCTCTTTTTCTAAATAGAGTAGTCTATTTAATGATGAAGGCCATGGCCAAGGTTACAAAGAAGGTACCTTCTACAAAAGCAACACCGAGAATTAAGAGACTACGTAGTTGATCGATAATTTCAGGTTGACGAGCATATGCTTTGAAAAGATTACTCATAATCAAACCTTCAGCTAATGAGACGCCAAAGCAGGCAATACAAAGTCCTAAAAATGTTAAATTCATGACGAATTCTCCTTTTATATTTTTTAAATGTACCCCATTAGTTTACTCCTAATAAAGGTAATAGTCAATTATTTTGTGATATTGTAAGCGTTTTTTTGGCTTTTCTTTTTAATCCATGAAAGTCCTTAGCTCAACTGGCTTTTACTGAACGACATCCCCTTGTCAAATTCCCATTTCCAGAACCCAACAAAAAAAGAGCATAGGATTTCCAGTTAAATCATTGCTGATTCTGAACAGCAATCATACATATTATACTGCTGTCTGCGACATCCTGATTAAAGGTAGCTATATTTTCAACCGCATCAGCCAAGCTTTTTTTGAACATTAGCACTTGTTTCTTGATACTGACTCCCAAATGCTCAAAATCAATTATTCGGCCTGCCCCTCTGACAGTTCTATCTTTATCTACAATATCTTCAACATCATCTCACTATTAAAGCTTTATTCGGATAAGCTCATTCTTATATTTTATAAAGGTATACTATCTTTATTATTAATTTCTATTTTACCATATTTAAGAGAGAATTTCTAGACAATGCCAAGAGTAGGTATGACAAACGCATAAAAAAATGTATGGAATCCTTTCCTGATTCCATACATCTTCAATTTCGTTTAGTCCTTATCTATTTGAGGTAAAAAAATCGTAAAGCGCATCCATCTATTCTCAACGGCTTCAAAGCGATAAGTGAGATGGTGCTTTTCTAAAATTTGCTGAACGATGAAGAGTCCTAGTCCTGTACCGCCATCCTTCCGATTGCGACTATAGTCTGGTCGATAAAATGGCTGGAAAATCTGCTGAATCTGTGACTCGTCCAGTACTTTCTCAGCTTCATTTTCTACGATTAACATCCTATCGTCTAAGCGAACCAAAACTTCTCCACCTTCCACTGTATAATGAAAGGCATTATCAATCAGATTTTTAATCGCTTTGAGTAAATAGGTCTTATTTCCCCGAACTGTCGCTTCTGAAAGTTGAACATTAAAGCGATAATGCTTGAGATCAGCCAGAATCTTGTAAGTGCTGATATTTTCTTCAAGCAGCTTTTTCAAAGAGAAGGTTTCTCGTTCTGTCTCCGTCGTCATCTCCAGTTTTGAAATAGCCAGAATAGACTGAACTAAGTCCGACTGTTCTTCTAAGATTTCGCGGCACTTCTGCAGATACTTATCACGATCTTTAAACTCACCCACACCATAAATCATTCCGTCGATCATTCCCATCATGCTGGTAATCGGCGTTTTCAGTTCGTGGGAAGTCATACGGAGAAATTCTGCTTTTTCGCGCTCACTTTCTGCGACTTTTTCATTTTCTAGGCGCAGAGCCTCCATGCTAGCTAATAAATTCGTATATAAATGATTAATATCCTGAGCCAAATCGGCTATCTCGTCTTGCCCTTTTACTTGACACAAGACATCTGGAAGCAGGGTCGTCATTTGACGGGTGCTCAAGGATATATCCTTGATCCGCTGGCTGGAAGTCCGGCTATAGAGATAGGCAACTACGCCTCCTAGACTCAGCGACAAAAATAGCACAAAAGGATAGAGATTAAGCAAAATCCGGCTGGCATCCGACACTGGCTGCAAAGAATACTCACCTCTAAGGACAACTTCTTTACCATCTGAAGTCCGAAAGCTTTCTGACAGGGTCTTGCTCTCATAGTCACTGCTAGGAATCGTTGGGACAATTGTCAGCTGTAGCGAGCTTTCTCCGCCATCCTCAAGAGAGGGATACAGAATCGTATTGTCTTGAGCCAGTAAGGTAAACCAAATCTGATTATTTTTTTTGCTATAGTTGCTCAAAAGCTCACTGATTTCCTGACTAGACTTTCCTTTAACCTGCTTGGCAACCTGATCAAACTCTCGCTGGGCTTCGCCACCCTTGACCTGCTGGTAATAAACCGGCATAGCAAAGTAAAGACTAGCCAGCACGATGGTCACTACCACGAAAATGATGGAGGAGGTCAAGAGGAAGTTCTTTTTGACAATCTTCACTTGTCTTCTCCTCCAAGCTGGTAGCCCATACCTGTGATTGTTTTCAGAGGAATGCCTGGAATTTTCTTACGAATGTTCTTGATATGATTATCCAACACTCGGCTATCTAGCTCACTATAGCCCCAAATGGTATTCATCAGCTGATCGCGCGTCACCAAGTGGTCCTTTCTCTTGGCTAGAGCCTGCAAGATTTCATACTCTTTCTTGGTCAGAGGCATCTTTTCGCCATGCCAATAAACCGTGCAGTCATCAATGGAGACTGTCAGCTCACCGACAGCAATTTCTGAAGCGACGGTATTCCGACGCAGAATATTCTCAATCCGTTTGACTAAGATCAGCGGTGAGAAAGGCTTGGTCACATAATCACTAATGAGGTGATTAAAGCTGACTAGCTGGGTGTACTCGTCATCTAGTGCCGTCAGAATCATGACGGGAATTTGAGAAGTCTTGCGAATTTCTTTGAGCACATCCAGTCCACTCATGGTCGGCAACATCATATCCAAAATCACTAAGTCAAAAGACTCTGCTTCAAATTGAAGCAAAGCCTCGCCTCCATCAAAGACTGGTGTAACAGCATAGTTACTTTCTTTTAAAAATTCACAAATGACTTGATTAATCGTAGTATCATCTTCCACTACTAAAATCTTTTGCATATATGCTTGATTCTCCTTTATTTATTCAAATCGCAGGGCTTCAATTGGATCCAGCTTGGATGCTTTCACAGCCGGCAGGAGCCCAAACACTACTCCTATTATACAACAAAAGAGCAAACTTACAAAGACCGAAAAGAGGGATAAAATATATGGATAGGCTAAAGACTGGGTAATAGCAAAGCCAGAGGCAATTCCAGCAATTACACCAATAACACCACCCATCAGAGTCAGGATGACCGCTTCGATCAGAAACTGCTTAAGAATAATCTTGCGCCGAGCTCCCAGAGCCTTTTTAATCCCGATTTCACGCGTCCGCTCCGTCACTGATACCAGCATGATATTCATAACACCGATACCTCCAACTAGGAGAGAGATGCTAGCAATACCCGCCAATAGTACGAAGTTGGACTTGTTGAGATTTTCCAGTTGCCGTTCAAATTCCTGTAGGTTCAGCACACCAAACATATAGTCTGACTGCGACATCTGCTGATTGAGATAGTCACTGACCTTCTTAGCCACCTTCTTCAAATCATCGGCTTTATGGGTTTGGACCGTTACTTCTGGACTGACATTGATGGTATCAAAAATCCGATGCCATTGTTGGAGAGGAATATAAGCGACCTTTTCTGATCCAGCTGTCAGTCCACTCTGCTCGGTGGACTCAAATACGCCGATGACTTTAAATGGGTTGCCCATGACTTCTACATACTTACCGATGCCGTCCCCATTGGGAAAGAGGGTGTCATAGAGCGTCTTTTCCAAATAGGTCACTTGCTCTTGATTTTTGAAGGCTTCTGAGTCAAAGCCCTCCCCTTCCAACAGCCGTTGTTGTTTTATATCAGCTACTGACTGCGAAACCGCCTGAACCTTCCCAGATGACTTCTGACTGAGATAGTAAATCTTTTCGTCCGTACCATAGGTCATCAAAGCATTTTTAACGCCAGGAATTTCCTTTATTTTGGACAAGACATCCTCTCCCATAAAGGGAATGTAGGAAGGCTTCTGAGCTTGGGATTTTTCCGGAATGGACGGATCAATCGAACTTTTCTTGTCATAGACGACCTTGATTGTATTATTGTTGCCGCCGATGAGCTGACGCTTGGTATTTTCCGTATTTCCTTCAATGATGGAAAAGATAGCAATAATGGCACCAATCCCGATGATAATCCCCAGCATGGTCAGCATAGAGCGCATTTTATGCGACAGGATTGAGTTTAGAGCTACAAAAATATCTTCCATATAGCCCCCTTCTATCCTAATGCCCTAGTCTCTATATTGCCATCCCGCAAGACAACTGTTTGCTTGCAAAGCTGGGCCACTTCCGGCTCGTGGGTAATGATGACAATGGTCTTGCCTTGTGCATTAAATTGCTTGAAAAGCTCCATAATCTGAACACTGGTCTTAGTATCCAGCGCTCCAGTCGGCTCGTCTCCCAAAATAAAGCTGGGATTGGTCACCAGGGCACGAGCAATAGCTACCCGTTGCTTTTGACCACCAGACAGCTCCATAGGCTTGAAGTCACTTCTTTCTTCCAGACCGACCAGACGCAACATTTCCAAGGCGCGTTCACGTCTCTCTTTTTTAGGAACTTTCATGTAAGTTAGAGGTAATTCTACATTTTGGCAGGCTGTCAGCTTGGGCATGAGATTAAAATTTTGAAAAACAAAACCAATCTTCTGATTACGCAAATCAGACAGCTGATTGTCGGACAGATCAGAGACATCAGTTCCTTCGATATAGTAGGACCCTGAATTCGCCTTATCTAGGCATCCGATGATGTTCATCAGGGTGGACTTGCCAGATCCGGACGGCCCCATAATCGCTAGAAAATCCCCCTCTTTCACATGCAGATCAATTCCTTTTAAAATCGGAAATTCCTGACTGCCCTGCTGATAAGATTTGTGGATATCCTTAAGCTTTAACATTCTGTCCTACCTCCATCCCTTCTTCCATGCCCTCTTTTGGTGTCGAAATGGTATCCTGCATTGTCAGGCCTTCTGTAATCTCCACCAAACGGTCGGAAACTTTCTGAGTCTTAACTTCCTGCATTTTCAGCTTCTTGCCATCTACTTTCCAGACATAGGTTTTACCATTTTTGCTGAAGGTATAAGATTTATTGACAACTACCTTGCCTGCCTCAGGAGCATTTTCTACAACATTGACATAAGAATGGGAGCCTATCAACGGCATTTCTCCGCCTTGATCCAGCTCAACAGTATAAGGGTACTTGCCTTGGTTGGGGTTTTCCTGTTGTTTGTTTCCGCCGTTGCTATTTCCAGTATTTGCTGTTGTCAAAGTACCGACCTGGGTCACCGTGCCACTCCAGCGTTTCTTCGGATCCTTACGGTCCACGACATCCACTCTCTGTCCCACGCTCAGCTTCTCACGGTCAAACTCACTAACAGACCCTTTGATCAAAGTTTTGGACTTGTCCATGATTTCAATAAAGTTTTCTTCTTCTTTTTTGGTCTTGGACTGAGTTGGCAAATCTTCATTCATGGATGTAATGGTTCCAGCTGTATCGGCTGTCACGGTATCATATTTCATCCGGTCTGATTCCGTCTGAGCGGTCACCTGAGCCTTTTCAGCCTCAATCTGAGCTGTCGTCACTTCATTGTCAGCAGTCTTAGCATCAGTGAGTGCTTGAGCCAGCTCGTCTTCGGCAGATTTTATCTGCTCAAGCAGGGACTCGTCTTGACTAGAATTATATTTTCCCTTGAGTGCATTGAGACTAGCCAGCTTACGGTTATAGGTTTCCCATTTGATAGCGGCGCTATTTTGAGCAGTTGTAATGGCGTTGGCCTTAGACTGGGCGTCGTATTGAGCTGACTGAGCTGTCAGTTCCTGCGATGTCACATAGGAGAAGAGAGGTTGACCTTGTGTCACTGTATCGCCATTTTTAACAAATACTTCCTTGACTTCTCCCTTGGAAGGGTCAATCTTGACCTTACTGCTATTGTTAGCAACTACTTCCCCAGATAAAACTAGGCTTGTTTTCTTACTGTTATTGACAGCTTCCTGAACCGTCAGCGAATCAATCTTTTTATCTACCATTTGCATGGCCTGTTGCTGATTGACCTGCTTGAGAAGCATATAGCCTCCCAGACCAGCACAAGCAAGAATGACTGTGCTGCCCAATATAATGGTTTTACGATTCATTTTTTTTCTTCGAAACATATTGCCTCCAACCTACAAGTTTTATCTTTTATTCATTAGCTGATTCAGATTCATCCGTTGGCATTTCTTCACCGTCAGCTGGGATCTGAATAACATTTCCGTCTGGCATCGTGTATTCTGTCACTTCCTTGCCGTCTACTGTCTTAGTTTTTTGGTCAACAGCGTCTTTCTTGAAGTCCACTTGTTTGCCGTCAATGACTTCTTGATTATCAGCATTTTTAGACCCACATGCGGCTAAAAAGAATCCAGACATTCCGATAAGGGCAACAAGCATAGCAATTTTTTTTGTGTTCATTTGATTTCTCCTTTGTTTTATAACACAGGAATCTTGAGCTTTCCTGATTGTATTTGTTTTTTTTGAACAATTCCATTCTATCAAAGCAGTCTATCCCCTTCCTAACCGCTATCTGTTTTTTGTCTGTTTTTTAGAACTGATACTATTCTTTTAAAAACATGTCTTATCCTATGCCTAAACCCCTTTCAACTGATTTTATGGTATAATAGATTGATCTATTTTAAAAGAATGAGGTGTAGAAATGACTCAAACAGTTTATTTTGGAACATATACCCGCCGAGATTCGCAAGGGATTTATAAGGCAGATTTTGATACTGAAAAGGGCCTGCTATCAAACTTGGAGTTAGTAGCTGAGGAACCAAGCCCCACCTATCTAGCCTTTGACCAAGCTGGTCATCTTTACACAGTTGGTGCAGAAGATGGACAAGGTGGAATTGCTGCCTACGACCAAAAGGCTCAGCTGCTCAATCGTGTGGTGGAAGACGGCGCTCCGCTTTGCTATGTCGCTGTTGATGAGGAGAGAGGGCTTGTTTACGGAGCCAACTATCACAAGGGGCAAGTGCTGGTCTACAAGCGGCAGGAAGATGGCAGCCTAAAGCTGGCTGATGTGGACACTCATATCGGCCAAGGTCCTCATGCTAACCAAGCCTCTGCCCATGTCCATTATACTGACTTGACACCCGATCAATACCTGATTACTTGTGACCTCGGAACGGATCAAGTAACCACCTACGATGTGACAGAAGCTGGAAAACTGAATAAACTTGATACTTACACATGTGCTGCTGGAGCTGGAGCACGCCACATTGTCTTTCATAATCACCATAAATTGGCCTATCTCATCTGCGAATTAAACTCAACCATTGAAGTGTTGATTTACGATGGCGTCGGGCAGTTTGAGCACCTGCAGACCATCTCAACTCTCCCAGAGGGATTTGATGAATTTAATGGCACCGCAGCCATTCGCCTCTCTGCAGATGGCAAGTTCCTCTACGGCTCTAACCGCGGCCATGATTCGATAGCCGTTTATCAAATTCTGGCTGATGGAAGTTTGCAGCTTGTCGAAATCACGCCAACAAACGGTAAAAATCCGCGCGATTTCAATATCACACCTGACCAAAACTATATCATTGCCGTCCATCAAGACTCCGACAATGCAACTGTCTTCAAACGCGATACTGAAACAGGAAGATTGACTGAGTTATCTCATGATTTCTATGTACCAGAAGCTGTCTGTGTTACTTTCAAATAAGCAATTGCAAAATGTGATTTTCCAATAAGGAGCCTTCACAAGGTTCTAAGCATTGATTTGGAGGCAGTCCGTTAGAAAACAACACCTTTTATAAGTAGTCATTCAACTCTTATTACAGCATTGGCTCATTTTGCTGTAAGTCTCTACTGCTTCCACCTCACTGTTACAAGCAAGCTTAAAACCATAAAAGAAAAACAACAAACAACCCATCTCCAGAATTTTTCTGGAAATAGAGCTTGTTTGTTGTTTTTGTATCAAGTAAAATACTTATTTCACTGCTGCTTTCAAAGCCTCTACCTTATCCAACTTTTCCCAAGGCAGGTCAATGTCTGTCCTACCCATGTGGCCATAAGCTGCTGTCTGACGATAGATTGGGCGTTTCAGATCCAGCATTTGGATGATACCGGCTGGACGCAGGTCAAAAATCTGACGAACTGCTTCTTGCAGCTTGCTTTCTGCAACTGCCCCAGTGCCAAAAGTATCGATGCGTACAGAAACCGGCTGAGCCACACCAATAGCATAAGCTAACTGTACTTCTGCTTTCTTAGCAAGTCCTGCCGCCACGATGTTTTTAGCAATGTAGCGAGCTGCGTATGAAGCTGAGCGGTCAACCTTGGTTGCATCCTTACCTGAAAAGGCGCCGCCGCCGTGACGAGAATAACCGCCATAAGTATCCACAATAATCTTGCGTCCTGTCAAGCCAGAGTCCCCTTGAGGTCCACCGATTACAAAACGGCCGGTTGGATTGATGAAGAATTTCGTCTTATCATCCAAATACTGGGCTGGAATAACTGCTTTAATTACCTTTTCAATCACATCACGATGAATCTCTTCATTGGTCACTTCTGGGTCATGCTGGGTCGAAATAACTACTGTATCCACACGCACAGGCTGGTCATTTTCATCATACTCAACGGTCACCTGTGACTTAGCATCTGGACGCAGATAGGTAATCTCTCCTGATTTGCGCAATTCCGCCAATCGACGGACTAGCTTATGACTTAGCGAGATAGGAAGCGGCATGAGTTCTGGCGTTTCATCCACCGCAAATCCAAACATAAGCCCTTGGTCGCCAGCACCAATCAAGTCCAATGGATCTTGATTCGTATTCCCGCGAACCTCCAAAGCTTCATTGACACCCTGAGCAATATCTGGCGACTGCTCCACCAAAGATGGATGCACACCGACTGTCTCTGCCGAAAAGCCATACTCTGTATTGGTGTAGCCAATCTCTGCAATGGTATCACGAACCACACGATTAATGTCTACATAAGCTGTGGTTGAAATTTCCCCAAAAACATGAACTGAGCCCGTATAAACTGCTGTTTCAGCAGCCACATGGGCATCTGGATCCTGACTCAAGACAGCATCCAAAATAGCATCGGAAATTTGGTCTGCAATCTTATCGGGATGTCCCTCCGATACAGACTCAGACGTGAAAAGTTTACGTTCTGACATAAAAATGTCCCCCCTTAAAAAATATTAAACAAATAAACAAACTCCAAAATGATTGCAAATCATATCACCTACGAGTTACGACGCGAAAGAAATAAAACGATACTTTTTTATTTCTGAAGCTAGTAAGACGCATCGGTTGACCGCAATATAGGGGCAACCGTAGAATGACGAGCGACTTTGGAGCCGTCATTGTTTGCGAGTTACAAAGTACTGATAGAAGTTTCCTACCATCTTATCGGGACTATATAACCTTTTCATTATATCACTTTTTAATAAATAATGCTGAATTCTTTTCAAAAGAAAAGTTATAGCCCAAAACTATAACTCAAACTCTATTATTAGCTCAGATGGAACTGGGGATTGCAGGGGCTTTTGTATCACCTCCCACCAGCCTAAACCAAATCCGTCTGAGCAATAGCTTCCTTAACATCTTCCAACGGCAGATGCATCAGTTCCACTTCTTTTTCCTTGTAGAGGTACTGGGCATAGTCATCTATCCGATATTGGTTGATATAGACCACCCGTTTGCAACCTACCTGAAGCAGCTGCTTGGTACAGTTGAGACAGGGGAAATGGGTCACATAAGCCGTAAAGCCTTTAGGCACGCCTCGCTCCGCTCCTTGCAAGATAGCATTGACCTCCGCATGCAAGGTCCGTACACAATGCCCGTCAATGACCAAACACTCATGATCGATGCAGTGCTCCGTGCCTGAAACGGATCCATTATAGCCGGTCGAAATAACCTTATTATCCTTGACTAAGACCGTTCCAACCTTAGCCCGTTTGCAGGTCGAACGATTGGCAATCAAAAGTGCCTGCGCCGCAAAATATTCATCCCAAGCTAACCGATTTGACATCATCATTCACTCCTCCATCCATTCTCACTATATTATACTAAAACACTTAGCGATTGTCATCCTAACAAGAAAAAAGCTGAAACATCGTTTCAACTTTTTATCTTCTTATTTAGCAAGTTTAGCTTTAGCTGCATCTGCAAGAGCTGTGAAAGCTGCTGCATCATTAACAGCCAAGTCAGCAAGCATTTTACGGTTCACTTCGATCTCAGCCAATTTCAGACCATGCATCAATTGTGAGTATGAAAGTCCGTTCATACGAGCTGCCGCATTAATACGAGTGATCCAAAGTTTGCGGAAGTCGCGTTTTTTCTGACGACGGTCACGGTATGCATAGTAGTAAGAGTTCATTACTTGCTCTTTTGCAGTACGGAACAAGATGTGTTTTGCTCCATAGTAACCTTTTGCTAATTTTAAAATACGTTTACGACGTTTGCGTGATACAACGCCACCTTTAACACGTGCCATGTTTATTTTCCTCCAATATTTCCTAGATAAGTGTCACAAAATCTCTTACTTAAGACCTGTAAGCATTGCTTTGATACGTTTGAAATCTCCTGCATGCACCATTCCTGCTTTACGAAGATGACGACGTTGTTTCTTAGTTTTTCCGTGGAAACGATGAGAAGTGTAAGCACGGAAACGCTTCAAGCCACCAGAACCTGTACGTTTGAAACGTTTAGCTGATGCGCGGTGTGTTTTTTGTTTTGGCATGGTAAAATCTCCTTTTTCTAACTTTCTGACAGTTTATTTTTTGTCACTAATCGGTGCCATTTGCATGAACATCTGACGTCCATCCATCTTAGGTCTTTGCTCAATGATTGCAACATCTTGAGTTGCTTCAGCAAAGTCTGCTAAGACCTTAGCTCCAATCTCTTTGTGGGTAATCATCCGACCTTTAAAGCGAATAGATACCTTAACTTTATTCCCTTTTTCAAGGAACTTGCGTGCGTTACGAAGCTTTGTATCAAAGTCCCCTTTATCAATGGTAGGACTGAGACGTACTTCTTTCACAGTGACAACGCTTTGTTTTTTACGTTGTTCTTTCTGCTTTTTCTGATACTCAAACTTGAACTTGCCATAGTCCATAATTTTCGCAACAGGTGGTTTAGCTTGTGGCTGAATCAGGACCAAATCGACATTCGCCTCATCCGCAAGAGATTGCGCTTCGCTAAGTGGTTTAATACCTAATTGTTCGCCGTCAAGACCGATCAACCGAACTTCACGCACACGAATTTCATCATTGATGAATAAGTCTTGTTTTGCTATGGTTTTCACCTCTTTTTTTATTTTTCGAGAAAAACAAGTGCGGACCTGCTAACGCAAACCCGCACTACATGATAGTATTTCATCACTGAAACTGAATCCTGTAGAGCCAGACAACGTTAGTCGCAAGGCGAGAAGTTCTCACTTCTGCTTTTCTCAACTCTACTATCATATCAAGTTTCTTTTTATTTGTCAATGATTTTTTTCGCTTTTTCTTCAATAAATGCGACAACTTCTGCGATTCCAACACCTGTCGTGTCAAAATGAATGGCATCAGCCGCTGGTTTTAAAGGCGATACAGCGCGATGACTGTCTTTATAGTCCCGCTCAGCTATTTCCTTTTTGAGAGTTTCCAAATCAGCCGAAATCCCTTTTGCAAGATTTTCTTTATAACGGCGCTCTGCTCTTTCCTCGACCGAAGCAACTAGAAAAATTTTAAGTTCTGCATCTGGCAAAACGACCGTTCCAATATCACGGCCATCCATGACAATGCCACCTTGAGCAGCAATCAACTGCTGCAAATAAACTAGTTTTTCACGTACTTCTGGGATAGCCGACACCCACGACACATTATTGGTAACTTCATTTTCACGAATCGGATGGGTCACATCTACATCCCCAACAAACACCAGCTGCTCACCGTTATCTGCACGACCAAAACTGACCGAATAAGTCTCAAGCAGTTCCACAATCTCTGCTGCGTCATTTTCAGTCAAATGATTTCGCAAAGCCAAATATGTCGCTGCACGGTACATGGCTCCAGTATCTAAATAGGTATAATTAAAATCTTTTGCAATGATTTTTGCAACAGTGGATTTCCCACTTGAAGCAGGTCCATCAATAGCAATTTGAATCTGTTTCATAACCCGCTCCTACTGAATCTTAACAACATCACCTGGATTGGCGTACCAGGAACCAGTGGACATGTGCGATGGATTTAGCTGCTCTAATTTTGCAATAGAAATGCCTGCACGCGCAGCAATAGCCGCCTCACCTTCACCAGGCTGAACCGTCAAAGTCCCTTCAGATGATTCTGTCGTTTCTCCTTCAGGTGTAGCCGCCGCCTCTGTTGAAGCAGGTTGCTCCGTACTACTTGACGAGGCAACAGCAGCAGAAGTCCCATAAAAGCCTTCCATACTCGTCTTCTTATTACTTCCACCAATAGAAAGGTAGACCAAGAAGCACGTAACTGCAATGACCAATATCAAAAAAACAGCTACTAAAACCGTCAAAATACGATCTACTCGACTCGCTTGAACTTTTTTAATTCTTTTCAATTTCTCTTCTCCATTATCGTATACATCTGCTTCCCATGGTTCTTTTTCCATGACTTCCTCCTTGAGTTTTTCTAAAAATCTTATTACAATATGAGTATGAAAATTACACTCATTCCCGAACGCTGCATTGCCTGTGGGCTCTGCCAAACTTACTCAGACATCTTTGACTATCACGATAATGGCATTGTCAAATTTTATCAAGATGACCAACTGTTAGAAAAAGAAGTCCCTGATCATCCCGATATTCTCGAAGCCATCAAAAATTGTCCAACCAGAGCACTGCTAAAGGATTAGTTTTTCTTAGCCTTATCACCATAATAGACTTCAAAATAATCTAGAAGAGTAAAATTATCTACCAATTCGACTTCCCCTTTAAAATGCTCATTAAGAGCCAAGGCGTTGACAAAGTATTTTTTTGGCCATTTGCGCATACAGAAGGTTCTGCTACGACTTTTCCCTGTAAAATGAAGAGTGATTGAGGTCTTTGTTACTTCTAACTTCTCGATAGTTGAAATGTCAATCTTGATTGGCGTAAAAGGATTTGCCGTAATAATCCGCAAAATCCCATCATCATATATGGTGAAATATCGATGCACACCAATGCCCAACAAAACCATAAATAAGAAGAAGGAAAAGAGAACAAGAGTTGGTACTCTAGAACTTTCATACATCAAGGCCAGCCCTATAAAGATCGGGATAACCGACAAAGACCAATAAATAACTAAAACTGACATCTCTGGTTGCCAATGATAGCGTACTTTCCCGAAAATCTTTATCATATCTTCACCCCCATACTACTAGTTTAGCATAAAATAATAAAAAATAGAATTGGTAAACCTATTCTATTTTTTATTTCGCTGGCATAGCGAAGAAATCCTTTGAAAGATAGCCTTTTCCGCCAACCATATCATATTCGATCAATTTCAAATCATCTGCAATTTCTTGGGCTGATGGCTCCAGTGCCTTCTTGTCCACACTAGCCTTATGAAGAACTTCGGTCAATAAAGCATAGTAAGGAGATACTTTAGAATTGGTCTGCTCAAGCAACAAGGCAGAAAAATCACTAGAGTTAACCAAAGGATAGTCCAGCTTGGGTGTCTCATAATTACTCCAGATAAAGTAATCTGTTAGAAATTGGTTTTCAGGATGATCCTTAAAAGCTGATTGAGGATATAAGCCTGGTAAATGATCACCATAAAAGACCACTGTTATCTTTTTATCAATCTTAGAAAGCTTATCCAAAAAATCCTTGGTCGCATTGTCTGTGTGGTAGAGCATCCTTACATAGCTGGATAAGGATTTATTTCCTGCCTCCGTGAAACCTGGGTAACTAGCAGACATATAAATCGGATTGACTTCCGTCCAAGGCATATGATTTTGCATCGTCATAACTGAGAAAAATTGACTTTGGTCTGTTTTTAGGCGATCTAAGACTTGATTATAGGTCGTTTTATCACTATAGTTTCCACCAATATGATCTCCCTGCAACCCTTGAGTTCCATAATGAATAAAGGTATCATATCCCAGATCTTTATAAATGATGTCTCTGGAATAATTACTTGGTGAGGCCAAATGAATCACGGTACGATTTTGAGAAGTGTAAAAATCACTGATAGCCGGAAGTTTGTTCATCTTTGGCACTACTTCCGTATAAATAACTGAAACAGATGGTGACAAATTATAAAATGGCAGACCGGTCAACGTTTGAAACTCCATATTTGCTGTTCCACCGCCATAACCGTCTGACTGCATCAACCCACTGGTTGTCTTAGACATAATTTCCTGAATATTTGGAATTGGATTTTCTGACATAGACACGCCGTCAATCCGGGCAGGATCAGAAAAACTTTCACTGAGGACATAAATGACAGTCTGCTGTTCAATGTTATGTTGACGTTCCTGATTAATGGAATCAGCAAGTTCTCCATATTTTTTTTCTATTTCCTGAATTTTTTCTTTGGAATATCCTGCCGACTGGATCATAGCCTTATCTGATAATTGAGTAAACCAAACAAAAGAGATAGACCTCATTTGCGAATTAACTGTATTACCAAACCAAGTCAAGTCATGATAATTATTTAAAATAGAGATAACGGGGATGTTGTCAGCTACTTTACCATTTTCTTTCGAAGAGAATATCTGTAAAATACCTAGAAAAAAAATAATAGGAAAAGCCAGTAACATAAGCTGCATTTTTATCATCGATAAAATTTTCCCAGGTAAAATCCTTCTACGGAAAAACCAATAGAAAGCTCCAAGAGCTGCCAATCCTGCAATAGTATAGATTCCATAATTGCCACCAAGAAAATCAAACAAAATTTTTGGATTTTTTAGCCAGCTAACATCACTTGGCAGAATAGGTTCGTGACGATATTGAAATTTCAAACTACTGGCAATGGTTGCAAGAATAATCGTAGCCAATATGACAATGCTTGCTAAGAAAATTTGATTGAAAACAAGGTAGATAAAAATAAATGCTGCAAAAAATACTGCTATCTGAAAGAGACTTGCCCCTGCAAATAAATGCAGTTCTAAAACCAAAACATCTCCTCGAATACTATTTTGAATAGTATAGTTGAAAATGACAGAAAGAACTGCGCTGCATAAAACAGCAACTGAAAAACTGCCTCTGTTTTTCGAAATATCTTTTAATCCCTTTATCCCTAAAAAGCTAGGGATCAAAAATAAAAGAAAGAGTAAAATAATAAAACCAATTAATTTTAAAATAGAATCTTGAGAGATTTCAAATCCTTTATCTGTAAGATAAGTCGTCAGCAAACTTTGGTGCTGAAAAACACCTGTCATCTTATCATCTGTTAAAGACAAGAAAATAAGGGACTGAGACAGAAAGAGTTTCTCTAGAAAATATTTATTGTATTTATCAACAATAAAATAGTCCAGAGAATTATATTTTTTTAAAGAAGGGAAATAGTTTATAAGATAGGCGAAGAAAAAAATAAGAAGTAAATAAGGTAGGCCGTTCACTTGAAAAAAGTGATTACTAAGTAAATTTTCTGTCTTAAAGTCAAAATCATTAATATGCTGAGTAACCGTTAGCAAGTAAGAAAATAGTATGTAAGAAGCATAGACGATAGCAGACCATATTAGCAGCTTTCGACTTAGCAGTTGGGATACAATCTGCCCTAAGCCAAATAGAGCCACGATTAAACCAAGAAAAACAAACCCTAAGCTACTGTAATTTTCTATGTTCTTATTTACTTGAAGTAAAAATAGAGTGGTGACAGCTGTAATATCTAAAAATAAAAAACTGATAAGCAAATAGGAAATCTGCTTATAATAATTGACTAAAAATTTCATTATTCTTTCTACAGAAACTATTATCTAACTTTTAAAAAGATTCGATAAATACCTTCTAACTTTTTTTGCTAGGCTCTTATGAACCAGTTTCCCTTTCTGCTGGATTAATTCTTCTGCTTCTTTTTGTAAATCTAATAAAGCAGGGAGTTGGCAACCAGGCATGATTTTAAAATCATAGCCCTTATCCCAAGCCAAATAAATCAATAAATTTTCTAAAATACGAGGTTCTGTTTGAGCTGATAACTGGTAATCATTTTGAAAAAGGCTAGTAAGGGCAGAAGGCTTAAACCAAAGGAAGCCACCATACACCCTAGTAAAAACAGGATGTTGTTCAAAATCAAAAATTTTCTGGCAATGGAGTTTTTGCCAAATTGCAGCCATTTCTTTCCGAAATATTTTTTGCTCAAACAATCCATATCTGACTAAACTTGGAAGATCTGGTATAACGAGCCCAAGCTTATCATCTTGTTCCAAGACTTTAATACTAGCATTGGCATTTTCAAACATCATCTCCATCAAATCTCTACGCATCGCTTTATCGAGTTGAGGCATTCCATCTACTAAAATTGCAGTAGAAATATGCCCAACGGAAGCAAATTGCAGCAAGAGTCCACTCTGTTCAAGCATCGCCTGCATAGGATTCTCTTCTTTCCCTAAAATAACTTGATAACGGTCTGATACAATTTCCAAGAGCTGAGTAAAGATTTTTTCGTCAGCTGTCGTCACCACAAATTGGTATTGTAGAGGAAGAATTTCCCAATTTTCTTTAAATTGCTCAAAGATTTGAAGATCTGTCACATGAATATGAAGCGCCACCGGCTTTTCTGGTGAGTCATTCTTATCATCTATCAAAAGCTGCTTATCCTGCAAAAGGCAGGGTACATCTGGACCAACATATTCAAATATATGCTCAGAAATTAAAGAAACAGGATAAGAAGTTCTCTCTTTGATTTCTTCCAGCAGATACCTCGCAGAAAAAGGATTGCCACTGATAGCTTTCACTTTCAAAAAGGGAACCTTTTTCTCAAGAATAGTAAAAGGCTTATAATAAGTAAAGTCTGGATGAATTAAATCCGCTGCTTCTTCTAGACGAGTATCAAAGGCAGCCTGATAGGTAAAACCTGCCTCTGTAAAATATTGGGTGAATTTCGTCTCGTAGTGGTCAATTACATCTTGAACATCAGTAAAATCTTTTACCTGTTCCCAAAATTCTTGAAAAGAAATTGACCTCAATATCTGCTGCTTAAAGATAACAAAGTAACTCTGCAGATGTTCTTCAAAATACTTTGTTTTTCGAAAGTTGGTCATGCCCCAAAAATCAACCTGGGTATCGTCCTCAAACCTCTTATAAATAGCCTCCAAATCCCAGAGCGGACCAAAACAAG
This sequence comes from Streptococcus sinensis, assembly GCF_000767835.1. Taxonomy (GTDB): domain Bacteria; phylum Bacillota; class Bacilli; order Lactobacillales; family Streptococcaceae; genus Streptococcus; species Streptococcus sinensis. The sequence continues at coordinate 31,705 of NZ_JPEN01000062.1, forward strand.
TATCATTCATCAGAGTCAGAGAGTCGTAGGTTTTGAGCTCCTCAAAACCTATGGCTCTCATTCCATCCCGCCAAGCCGCAAAATCATAACCTTGATTGTCCCGCTCCAACACATTGCTTATCCCAAATTCGTCGTGCAACTTTTTCTTAATTGCTTCTTCGATATGACTATTTGAAATAAAAATAATTTTGGAAAACAGGGGCTTGAGCTGTTCTAATTGGTAGAAGACATGATTACTCACGCGCTTGTATTTATTAAAATGAACATAGAGTAATATTCGTTCCATGAAAACACCTTATCATTTTATTGAGAGATTTCCCAGACCCCATTGCGCTGAATCAAGCCCGTTGCTGAGTCTTTTGCAGAGATATCCTCATCGTCAATATCTCGTCGGCTGATGATAAGGACTGGAGTATTCTTAGAATCTGCAAAGGCTAAAATCTGATTCTCTTCATCACGCACAGAAACCTGCAATTTCAATTTTGCATGATTGATTTGGGAAAGATGGCATTTGTATTTAAGTGTCTTTTTTCCTGTTCCTTCTGTCAAATTATCCATTGAATTATCATTATACAACCAAATGGTACGGTCGATATCAGTCAGTGAAAAGGCTATGTAGGTTGGCATATCCTGATTGACTTGATAGCTAATTTCAAATTCAATTTCTTCAGTTGGTGCTGTCTGAGGAGAGCTTAGTAGACGAACCTCTAAATCAGAGACTGCCTCAGATTCCTTTTCAGCGACATAATCTTCGTTCATAGCTTTGGTGTCAGTTGCATTATCCAAACTGTATTGGTTAGCTACATCATCTGGATTTCCGACAACTTTGACTAAGCCATTTTCAATCAAAACAGCCTTATTACAATACTTTTTGACGGCATTCATGTCGTGAGTTACTAAAATAGTTGTCTTTCCCGAATGCTTCCGTTCCATAAAATAATCATTACACTTGCGCTGGAAGGCTTCATCCCCGACAGCCAGAACCTCATCCAAAATCAGAATGTCTCCCTGTGCCTTGATCGCAACTGAAAAGGCCAAGCGAACCTGCATCCCGCTAGAATAATTTTTGAGTTTTTGATTCATAAACTCACCCAACTCAGCAAACTCCACGATATCATCGTACATGGCATCTACTTCTTCGGTTGAAAAGCCTAGCATGGCGCCATTCATATAGACATTTTCGCGGCCGGTCAGCTCTGGATTGAAGCCAACACCTAGCTCGATAAAGGAAACCAACTTGCCATCAATGGTCACTGTGCCCTTTTCGGGAATATAAATCTCTGAGATAATTTTCAGAAGAGTGGACTTGCCAGAACCATTACGGCCAACAATTCCATAAAAATCTCCCTTTTCCACTTCAAAAGAAATATCCTTAAGAACGTTCTGCTCTTTGTAACCTTTGATTCCTCGAAAGCGGTTAACTAGGCTTGTTCTTAAACTTTGTGTTGACTCTGTTGGCAGTTTAAAAAACTTACTGACATGGTCAACTTTTACTGCAATATTATTTGACATTATAAAATCTCCGCAAATCTCTTAGCATTTTTATTAAAGATATAATATCCAAGCCCAAATATCACTATTGGCAATAAATAAGGAATCAGCGCAATCCAATAATGGTCCATCAAATCCCAGCCTCGAGTACTGCCTGAGAAAACGATAAAATGACGAAGATCTTGAATAATCTGAGCCATTGGATTGAGCATCATCAGCTTAGCGACCAAAACATGCCCACCCTTCAGGATATAAGTCAGTGAATAAATAATCGGTGTCGCATACAGGCCTGCCTGCAGCACTACTTCCCAAATGGGTCCAATATCACGATATTTAACAAAAAGTGTCGCCAACATAAAGGCAAAACCAGCTGAAATCAAAACTAATTCCAGAAAAAGCGGGATAATAACTAGCCATCCTAGCGTGATTGATACTCCATTAATCAGAGCAAAAGCAAAAACAACCAACAAATTGATCGCATAGTTGATCGCTGCACCAGTAATAGCTGAAAAAACGATAATTGATTTAGAAAAATTCAGTTTTCGCAGTAAGTCCCCTCGCGCAACAATGGACATCATGCCCATATTGGTCGCTTCTGAGAAAAAATTCCAAGTCACCATCCCTAAGAGAAGCGATACTGCATAATGAGGCGTTCCATCATCAAAACGCAGGAAACGAACAAAAACAAGATACATAATGGTAAAAAGCATTAAGGGTTTTAAAATCGACCACAAATGCCCAATGAAACTGCCTTGATAACGCAATTTGAAATCTGTTTTAACCAATTCTCTCAAGAGAATCCAGTTTTTTTGGCTAAAATAATCTAGCATGCATATTACTCCTTATAAGCAAATTTTGTGAGAATGAGTGTCGTGAAAACCAAAGTATGAAAGGCACGATTTTTTCTGTAGCCATACTTTCGAATACGTCGCAGCCGCTCTACAAAAGGAACTTCCATGATTGTCACAAAATTTTCAATAATTTCTCTGTTTTCAGTTGTCAGAGGCTGGCTGAGAAGGTTGCGGGCCTGAGTCTGACTATCTTTTATCAATTTCCAATATTTAGCAAATAGACGGCTAGGATGAATCCAGTTCTTCATCCGCTTACGTAAGGTCCGGGCTCCTAAAAAATTATTGGAATGTTGGCGGTAAAGTTCTCCTGGCTGATCTAGATAAACGAGTTGCCCAAAGGCCGAAGCCAACAAGCCCAGATACCAATCGTGCATGAGCAGTTCATGCTCCTCCTGCCCTGTCCACAAATCAGCCAGAGCTTGGTTGATCATCGAAACGCCGCCTGTCACTGTATTTTCCGTCAATTCCTGAATCAATTCGGTATTGGCATGGTCAGACTGCGTCCGAATCATACTTTCGTGAACAATATTTAGCTCCTGATCCACGACTTTTAGATCCGTATAGACCAACAAAGGTAAGGAAGCATCATAGTTTTCTGCTGCTGCTAACTGAATCGCCAACTTATCTGGCAACCAGACATCATCCTGATCACTAAAAAAGTAAAAATCCGAATCCTGATATTTAAGCAAGCTATGAAAACTCTTAATGACGCCCAAATTTTGAGGTTCTTCTGGATTGATAAAGAAGATCCGGTCGTCCTGATGGCAAAAATCCTCAATAATTGCTCGCGTCCCATCACTAGAGCCATCATCTCGAATCAAGAGCTGCCAGTCCCTATAAGTTTGGGCTTGAATACTTTCAATCTGCTCTGCCAGAAACTGCTCACCATTATAGGTCGACAGAAGAATAGTCACTTTCATGATAAAAATAGCTCCTCGTATTCACCCACAATTTTTTCCCAGGTGTAGTTTTCTTTCATATTTTTTTTGGCTGCCTGACCGAGCTCAGAAAAGTCAATTTGACCATCTACTCTGTTAATCAGCTGAGCCAACTGTCCCTCTTCTTTTTTCCAGTAAAGAGCGGCTTCTTTGGCTACTTGATGGTTGAAGTCCACATCCAAAACCAAATTGGCATCAGTCTGAGCCAGAGCTTCCAGAAGCCCGGGATTGGTCCCACCGACTTCGTGTCCATGCAAATATGCAAAGGCTTGATTGCGGATATATTTGAGCAGTTCCTGATCATAGACTGTCCCGACAAACTTAATCCTAGAATCCTTGTCAAAACCCGTTTTCTGCTTGAGTTCTTCAAAATAAGGATTTCCCACATGATTGCAGATAATCAGCAAGTCACGTTGGGTTTTGGATTTCATAAATTCTTGGATAATGGTTTCATAGTTATTTTCTGGCACAAAACGGCCAACAATCAAATAATATTCCTTTTCCCTGCTTTGCCATTTCTCAAAAAAATCACGCACGCGAGCATACTGAGAGTCAAGAGAAGATAGCTGGAGGTCTGTCCCATAAGCAATGAAAGCCGTCTTAGACCAAGGATAGGAATGTTTTATATAGCTTTCAATGCCTTGGTTGTCCGCAATAACCAGATCAGCATGCTTAGTCATAACCTTCTCAGAATATTTGAGATAGGCTTGAACCGGCTTAGGCCACTTGGCCCGCTTCCATTCCAGACCATCTGGATTGATAAAGAAAATCCCGCCTGCTTTTTGAATTTTATGTGCAAAAGGCGCCACAAAGGCTCCAATCGTATTGCCTAAAATATAAAAAATTGGACGCTCAATCTGTTGCTCTTGCACTAGCTTTAAAGAATAATGGATGGCCATCATATCATAAGCGATCACCCGAGCCGGTCCTAACTTAGGAGCCTTAACCGTGAAGCAATCTACTCCCTTGTAATCAAAATGATGAAAAGCTTCATCATCTGATAAACAAGCTACATGATACTGGATTTGGGAAGAAACCTTATTTTCTACTAATTTTTCAACAAAAGTTTCAAATCCGCCATATTTAGCAGGAAGTCCGCGACTCCCGATGATGAAGACATGTCTCATGCTTTTCCTCAATTCAAAGATTTACAATCTAGTCTATTATATCATTTTATTGGTGGTTTGTGGGCAACAGACAAAAAAATCGAACAAATCATAATATCGCCTAAGCAAAATTATTGTTTGATTCGACTTTTATATCATCCGTTGTAGGCTACTACCACTTAAAAAGATTCTTTAATTTTTAAGAAAATTATTTTTCTCTTTACTTTATTCAAGAAAGTACTTATTGGCGAAGCAGAAGGACGCGGTTCAAATAAAAATTTTATGTGTCGCAAAGAATGACCGCTATTTGTATCAGAATGATCGATTTCTTCTAATATGTCATGATAAACACTGGAAACCTTGTAAAGATTCTTTACTCTTTCTATGTTATCTATAGAGCGCTTTTTCAAGTATTTGAAATCCTCTAAACATTGCTGGATGTGATCTGTTAATTCATCTACATTTCCCGTAGGATAGAGTTGACCCTCCTCGAACATTTCATAAGCCGATAGATGGCCAGGATTATCTGATAGGATGGTTGGCAGGCCATTCATAATGGATTCTATGTACACTAGACCAAAAGTCTCCATAGCAGATGGAAACACTGCTATATCGGCCGTTGTTGCTTCAGCCCAAGGATTATCACGATATCCTAAAAACTGGACACCTTGCAACTGATGTTCAACTATATAGGACTCACACTTATTCTTATATTCATCGTCCCAAGCCCCAATAAAGACTAGTTCTGGTCTTGGCTGAGGGAGTTGTGCATAAGCTTGAAGGAGTTCTAGTTGATTTTTTCTCTCTGTCAGACGACCAACTGACAGGATACGACACTCAGCCCCAGCAAGTTTTTGCTCTTTTTCCGCTTCAATCTCTGTAAAAGGGGCAAAGGAACTAATTTCCCTATGAGGGAGAAGCTGGGCTAAGCTTTTTTGTAGAGAACCTGTCACCGCAAAAATCTCCTGAGAATATTCATCTACAAAATCAATTTTCGCTTTATAATAACCAAATTCTCCCTCAGGAAATTCATGAATCAGCCAAAAATGCGGAATATTTTCACAAGCTGCTGCTACTGCTCCTTGAAACATATTAACTGTATTTGTAATGACCAAGTCAATATGGCTATCTACCATTAACTTTCTCAGCGCAGCAATATTTTCTTGGTAAGAATTTACCCTCTCTTCATGAGTTCCAGGAAGACCACCTGGTGCATCCTCCCACCACCATTTAACCGATGGCAGAGCAATGGTTCTAATTCCTTCTTTTGCAAGAGTAGAAATATAGTCTTGCTGGACTTGAACATGATAATCTGGTATCGCATTGATAACGTGATAGCCATCTTGAACCAAATACTTCATCAGATGGAAAATAGAAATCTCTGCTCCATTATCCAAGGTTCCAGTCGGCGAAATGAATAAAATGTTTTTCTTCATAGCTTATCCTTACCAATTCCAATAGAATGGAATCATTAAATAGATTGAAATTAAAAAGTTAGCTGACAAAGTGCCTATAAGCAAGTTTTTAACTGTTCTCTCCTGAATCTCCAACTTGCCTATATTTGCAAGAAGGGGTAAGAAGAGAATTAGGAAAGGCGTAAAATAGCGGCCCTGAGTTCCAACAGATATCTGAGCACCTTTTCCTAAAACAATCGGAGTCCACTCTAGATACATGATGGTGACAACAGCAATAACCTGCAAAAGGAAAAGATAAGCGGAGACAGTTGCATAGGACTTCGTCATAAAATCCTTCTTAGACTGTAAGAAGATGATAGTCAGTACCGCTACATCAAGAAAGATTAGCCACAGGGGCAACTGAATGGTGAAATTACCCAAAAATCCAAAGAGACCAATGGTCAATATGGTATTGAGGTCACCGTTCATGCGCTGTTTAAACAAGGTGTTAAGCAGAACCCTACTGTAGTGGAAGAGCCCTCCTTGATGACGAAAAAGCAAATGCAAGGCTAAGAAAACAGCAACAAAAGCCAAACTGTAAAAAACATAGCGATGACGACCGATAAATGCCTTGGTCGCAAGAAAAGGCTTGTTCAAAACAGCTAAGAACCCTTCAATTTCAAAATCAATGAAAGGCAATAAGCCTAGCAATAAGACATTGTTCAGTTTGGTTGCAAAGAGTCCGACGGATATGACCAAAAGCTGGATAAAATTCTTATTGCTAAATTTCTTGCTGGAAGCAATATTAGTGAAAAAACCAATGACCAGCATAATCTCCAAATAGTTCATTACATCATAGGAGAGAGAAGCTGCCTGCTGAACCATAATTGGCAGAAGCGAAATGAAAAAGAGAGCTTTCTTGCCATACTTAAAATACTTAATCAGGAAGTAAACACCCAAAATATAGGCTAGGCCGTTAAAAAATCGTCCCATCATGAGAATAACTCCTACTGATGGATAGATAAACGTTCCCAAAGCCATGCCGATTAGCTGCGGTAAAAAGGAAAGAGTTTTGAGATTAATCCCCAAAGTAGACTCTTCCTGAGATAAATCCAATTTTTCCGTAAAAAGCTTCTTATACTCTGCTGGGGAAACATTCGGTTCCGCAGAGATATTTTCCATCCACTTGTAGGTTTTCTCTGTTGGCTTATGGAAAATCTCCCAAGTCATGCGGGCGTGATTCGTTTCATCCGGCACACGGTTGATCGGTTGAACCACCATAAATGTCATGACAAAGACAGTCGCCAAGACCAAAAAGATATTTTCTATTTTTATCGTCTTACTTCTTTTCAAAATCATTCACCATTTCATCTTTACTATCTAAACTGCAGTTTTCAAGAACAAAATCATAGGCTTTTTCTGCTAATTCCTGACGTAGGTCAGACGAAAGAATTAAACGCTCTAACTTTTCTTTCCACTCCCCGTCTTTAGCCAAAAGTCCAGTCTCCCCATCTTTTACCATATCAGAGAAGGCTCCAATGTGACTAGCAACTGTAGGAACTTTTACTAAGGCAGCCTCCATCCATTTGATTTCAGACTTAGCCCGATTAAAGACCGAGTCAACCAGTGGAGCTAGATTGATATCCACTCGACTGATCAGCTGAGGTAAATCCTTCCAGTCAACATAGTCATGTACAACAATCTGCTGTTGGTAAGGCTTCATATCCTCTGGAATATCTAAATGGCCGACGATATGGAGTTCCACATTCTTGTAAGTTTCAAGCAAGGACTGGATGGCTGGTTTTATCAATTCAAAATTTTCATTATGACTGATAGAACCTGAAAAATAGCCTATCTTGACTTTAGGGTTCTGCTGACTATAATCTTTGATAAAGTGAGAACTGATTTCAATCAAGTCACTGGAAGCTCGGTTTCTATTCAGCAACACCTTATCTTGATATTTGAGCAATTCTTCCTGCAATTGGAGTGTTGAAGTAATCGCTCCATCACAGGCAGCTAACATCTTGCCATAATTTTTGACACCAGCATCATAGTTGCCCTTCTCCTTCTCTGATAAGCCTTGAGTATAGCTCAACTGATCTGTATAAACTGTATCAAAAACCAAATCATCAATGTCAAAATAAACTGGCTTTTTATCTCTTCTAGCTGTATCGCACAAGAATTGAAGTTGATAAGACCACGGAGCTCGATAGATAATAATATGACTAGCATGCTGAGCCTGAGAAATCTCAAACTCTGATAAATTTACTACTTTGACCGTGAAGCCGTTTTTTCGCAACTGTTCTGCTTTGTTAAGCACTCGGTAGCGCGTACATTGCGGAATGATGTTTTCAACCCCATCTATAATCAAGATATATTGTTCTCTAGAGATTGATTTGAATTTTTGTACAATGTTTTCCAATATTTCAACTGGATAATCTGTTTCTTTTCGCACATAATTGAGCAAATCAGGTACTTCTGTTCGTCTTTCTAGCCCCTGCCAGCGAAACTGCTGCTCATTGTAATTTTGTAATGAGGTATACTTGATTAAAGGACTTCCAGCCCTTAGCATTCTCAAAGGATGAATATACATGGCGCTGTCTTTGTTTTCAGGTACCAAGGCATCGTAGCGATAGCCTAAATCTGCAAAATACTTAGTAAAAGTTGTTTCGTGTTTTCCAATAGCCTTATCACGTGAATCCGTATCGGTTAGGTTATTCCAATAGTCGAAAAACTCCTCTGACCGAAGCAATAAAGACTCAATGACGAGAAAATAAGATTGTAGATGCTCTGGAATATAGCCGTATTGATTGAAATTCGTGGCATCTTCTTGTACTTCACCAAAGGAAATCCCCCAAAAATCAAGATTTCTCTCCGCCATTGTTTGGAAGACCTCATTCAAATCTCGCATTGGACCAATATTCGTATCATTGACTAGCAAGAGTTGAGAATAAGTTTGCAACTTTTCCTTACCAAAGGTCAAAATCCCTTCCCTAAATGCCGCGGCATCATAACCTGTATTATCCCTTACCAGAACTTGCCCATATTGTTCTAAGGTAGATAAATCCTCTGATTTCAATCCTCCATTTACCACAATCAGCGTTTCATCTACCAAAGATGCTAATTTCTCTAAAAACAGAACCTTGTAGCGCTGAAGATTCTCTTCTGCCTCAAAAATGACATAGACTAGGCATTTTTTACCACTCATATGTTGAAGCTGCTTTCGCTGAGAATGACGTAAAACCCTATAATAATAGGTTTTTGGTGATTTGATATTTCTTTTTATGGAGATGCACTGGTGTTTCAACTGAGATAAGAGCGCTCTGATACGCCGCGGATTCTTGACAACCTGTCCCACTTGTTTAATCGGTGTCACAATAGCATTCCCAACACGATAAGAAAGTGAGTTACGTAATTCATCAATGTCATCCTGATATTGATAAATCAATTCGCTATCACGTTCCCAGTTTTCCTTTAGCTCTTGGATATAGTCAGATACCCTGTCCATATGCTGAATCAAATTATCCAGCCGGCCTTCCAGAGTAAAGATATTTTCAGACAAAGCGTGGTAAACCTCATTAGGAAGTTTATCCATGTACTTCTTTATAATTTGCAAATATATTTCGTAATGGTATCTAGTAGAATCTCGCTTAGAGACAGACTCTTTATCAAAGACCCGATAATTCAACTTTGTTTTTTCATCATAAACAGGTTTCGCCCCTTGATTGATAATTAAGTTTAGAAGAAAATCATAGTCTTCTAATTTTTTATAATTAAGCGCCTCGTCATAATAAATACCATCAGCGATTGAGCGACGAATGAGAGAACAATTGGAGATATAATTATCTGTTAAAAAAGCCTGCTTGTCATATGGCTGTGATTTAAGATACACTTCCTTTTTATCAGGGTCGTATAAATCACCATAGACAATATCTGCCTCCTCTTGCACCATGGTTGTGTAGAAGCTCTCAATATAGTCAGCATCTAGAAAATCATCGCTATCTACAAAAATAAAATAAGTACCTTGAATTTGTTGCAATGCCTTATTTCTTGTCTTGACGACCCCCATATTTTCATAACTTTCAAACCTCGTCGGGAAAGGGGAATCTTGCAAAGTTTCTTGGATAATCTGGGCAGACTTGTCTGTGGAACCATCATCCAATACCAGTAATTCGATATTTTGATAGGTCTGCCTAAAAATACTGCGCAAACACTGTTCAATGTAGTCTTGATGGTTGTAACATGTTACAACAACAGATATTAAATCTTTCATACACTTTCCTTATAAATAACCTATTATTAGTTCGAATTAGAGTCTTGACTCTTCATATATGCTTTATTTATTAGATTAGCCACCCACTTAGGCCAGAAAAGCTGGTACATGAACAAATCTTCTTTGGTTCGAGTATTATCTGAAATAGTTTTGGTTGTTTCAGACTCTCCGTGAATCCGGTGGCACATGAGCTTCTTAGAAATATAAGCAAAGCAACCCTTATAGGCACTAATCTTGTACCAAGCATACCAATCTAGACTCACACGCATTTCCTCATCAAATCGGAAATCGCTTAATGCCTCTAAGTTGTAAGTCACAGCCGGACAGGAAATGGGATTGCCAAAAGCCAGCACCCGATTTCTCCAAAAACGGCTGGCTGGCATCAGGTTCAGTGTTTTGAGCATGAGAGTCTTGATTTTCAGATTGGTGTTAGCTGGAATTTTGACCCCATTTTTCTCTTCAAAATAGTCTGTATAGGCAATGAGAATGTCCTTAGACTGCTCTATCTTCTGCATCACCGCTCCTAGATAAGTAGGCTCATAGTAGTCATCCTGATGGGCAATGGTAGCATAAGAAGTCTCAACAAAGGAAAGGGCATTGTTCCAGTCCCTGCCAATACCACCGCCTTCTTTCGTATAAAAAGGAATACCATACTTCTGGCACAGCTGTTTGATTGAATCCAGCGGTGTTGAGCTATAGCAGATAATCTTTGATGACAAAGTTTGAGCTTGCAGAGACAAGATACAATCTTCTAAGAATTCACTTTCGCCATAGGCGCAAATCACCCATGTATGGTTATTTTTCATCTTTTTCACTCTCTAACTTAGACATTCTTTGTTTCATGATGGATAGTTCTTGCACCAACTGCTTGATTTGCTCCTTTTGCTTGGAAATGGCAATAGTATGCAAAAACACGATAATCAGCAGGAAAAAGATAGCCAAGGACATGACAAAGTTTGAGGTCAGTTCAAAACCTAACAATTTAGCAATCGAAACTGGAATCCAATCAAAAATAGAGATAACAATCAGTACAAAGCCAATAATAATCCACATAAAGGCTTGCTCAAACAAAATATTGTTTTGATTGATATTCCGAAAGACAAAATACAGGAATAGAACTGAAGCCACTAGCATAACAATAGACAAAATGGACATTATTCACTCTCTTTCATAAAAGCAGCAATCAAGATCGAAGAGCAAACCTCAATCATGTAGCGAATGGACTTAATCGGAGTAATCGAAGAGACTCCTCCTGCACGTTCAAACATATTGGCCGGTGCTTCCACCACTGTATATTTTCGCTTCAAGAGATGGACGATTGATTCTGGCTCAGGATATTTGATAGGATAGCGCGCAGCGAATTGTCGAATAATGTCTCGATTGGCCAAACGATAGCCTGATGTGGCATCAAGAATTCTTTTACCAGTTGTTAATTTAATAAAGGCTGAGATAATAGTAATGCCAAAACGCCGCATAAAAGTCGTCTGAAACTCCGAAGACTTGTCACCGATAAAACGAGAACCAACAACCAAATCAGCCTGCTGACGACGAATAGGCTCCAGCAAAGCATCCAGCGACTCAATATCATGCTGGCCATCTCCGTCAAACTGTACGGCCACATCATAATTCTTCTCAAGTGCATACTTATAACCGGTCTGAACAGCTCCACCAATCCCTAAATTCATAACCAAATGAACAGCATTCAGATGGTGGCTATCCAAAATTTCTTTCGTTCTGTCAATCGACCCATCATTGATAACGACATAGTCCAAGTCAAAATCAACTTTCTTCCGATATTCTATAATGCTCAAAACCGTATTTAAAATACTTTCCTCCTCATTATAAGCAGGAATAATCATTAAAACTTTCATTAATTTAATCTATTCTTTCTATAACATGTTATCACATTATTTTTTGTTTTTCTGCAACTGTTTTTTTCTATATTTCATAAAGCTTGGGATTAGAGAATTGATAATCTTATATCTTAGCATTGGAAAAGGCTTCATAACAATATTAAAGATTCTAAAACAAACAAAATAAAGCTGCCATCCTTCTTCCATTGGTGTATCTTTCCAAGGAGTTTTATGAAGATAGTAGAGGTACTCCTCTTTAAACCTATGTGTATTCCCCTTCCGCCAAGGTCTCTCTTCACCAAGGTAGTGAATAATTGTAGGTGCTTTCCGAAAATGATTAAAATCTTCCTGTGATGTAAACTTAGTTGGCTTACTTAATTCACTCAACGTTTTGTAAGGATAGACATCATAAATATTAAAATAATTAAAGGAAATCGGCAAGGTGAAAATTTGCTCTTTCAATGCTCCATTTAAGGCATCTTGGTCTGGTGCGAATAGCTTTCCTTCATGAAACTGATAAAATTCTATGACCTTTTTACCAATCTCTTCCCTACGCCATTTTTTTAGATCGATCAATAGGACACCCGAATTATGATAGGGGTACTCTTTCAAAGCTAGAAATTCCTTTCTTGACTTATCCACAGTTGGTTCGGGACACATACCTATTACCTTATCTCCTAAGTCGCTATAAAACAATGAACCTAAATCTTCTAGAACTAGTGTATCTCCATCGAGATATAAGATCCTATCAACTTCTTGTGGAAGAAGCTTATCTAAAAAAAGACGTGCTAAAATAATTGAAGACCAACCGTTTGTATCAAAATCAAAGTCAATATAGTCTGCAATATTATTTATAGAAATAATACAAACTTTTCTATCGTAACTTTTAGCGAATCCTTTTAATTTATTTTGATTCTCTCGGCTTATCCTCTCGCCAATTAAATATACTGTAATATTCTCGGCAGATTGATTATTCTCAAATATAGAACACATACAGGTTGCAACTTGAGGTACAAACGCATCATTTAATGTAAATAAGATATTCATAAAATCCTACATCTTTCTTTTTTCCTGATTTTTAGCAGTTCCATAAATGACCAGACTAACTATAAAAAATACACACATAGAGATCAAAAAGGAGTTAGCCGCGCCCAACAATTTTTGACTGCGAACCAATGGTAAAGTGATAAATTTTGAAACACTAAATGTCATTATATAGGCAATCATCAAGTAATGCTGTTTTCTAAAAATTGTCAGAATAATATCAACCACTAAGGCTAATACATTTAAAATACCACCTATAAGCAGTATAGTGAAAGGAAGCTTATATTCCTGTAACTGGACACCATAAATAACACCTAGCACTTCTGTACCAATCAGATACCCCAAAACAACAATAACAACTCCTAAAACAGTCATTACTAGATATAGAGTATTGACCTGTTTGAAAAATAGTGTAAATTTCTTCTCGTTCCAATAAATAGAAAGCTGTGTAGTCAACGGTCTCAGGACGAAGAACAAAAGGGATAGGACAAAGACTGGCATGAATAGAACATTAAAGTCTCTTTGAACCCCAGGTGAAAAATAACCATTTGTCAAAAGGTAATCAATATCAATTTTTGGCTCGTTATAGATATACGTTATCAAAAATCCATTTAAAAACAAGGGAAAACTATTTTTCAAAATAGAATACACATTTTTTCTGTCATCATGGAGCTTAGGCGAAAACTTTTCCTGAGAAAAATGTAATCTACAGTTTCTGAAATCTAAGGGGAAGGTCAGAATGAAATTCGCACAGCAAATAACAATACTAGCTACCATCAATGATTTTGTAAGTAACAGGACTATTGCAAATATTAACATGCAAATCCAGCTCCTATAGAATTGCACCTTTCCAGCTAAGTCTGATCTGTTTTTTTGCTGAAATAATCCTTGAAAAACATCTGAATATGCATCTATAGCCCGATAAAAAACAAGCAATAAAATAATACTAGATTTGTAAACATCATACCCTTGCCATAGAGTATAGATAAACGATGTTAAAATCATCAAAAAGACCGTAAAAAGTCTCGTGTTATGATAAGAAGCAAATTGGTATCTTTCTTTTACATCCGTAGATTGCAGATTTCTAACTTGAAAATAACCTAGAACAAAGAACTGCTGAGCAAGAGCATAAGCAATACTAAAAATATCAGAATCTTTTGAACCCAGAACTCTGGAAGCTAAAAGAAGCAATACGACTGATATTAATGAGGAAGAAACAGTCCCCAACATATTCCATATATAATTACTCTTAACTGACGGTAGTGAAACTTCTGATTTCTGGGACATTCTATCTTCTCCAATTGTGTTCTAGTTCTTATTATACTATACTTTCCATGAAATGTGAAAAGCTAATGATAAGTAGATATCAAAAAAGGACTCTAAGGTCCTTTTTGTTAGATATCAGTGTTTTTTATCCTGCTTGTAAAACTCTTTCAAGGCATCCTGCCAAGTCGGAATGATAAAGTCTGTAGCCTTGGCCTTGGTCAAGCTCATAGTCGAGTTGAAAGGCCGCTTAGCCTTGGCTGGGAACTTGCTGGAATCAACCGGTTGGACTTCCACATCTGTATCTTTGAGAATTTCCACTGCAAAGTCATACCATGTCGTGTCCTCTGCCGCATCATTAGACAGATGGTAATAACCAAATTCCTTTTGATTTTTCGCCAGATGAGTCATAAATTCAGCCAGCGTACGAGTCCAAGTCGGACGGCCATGTTGGTCATTGACTACAGTCAGAATTTTGTGCGTCTTGGCAAGATTTTGCATGGTAAAGACAAAGTTTTTACCGTAGTTACCAAAGACCCAAGCAGTACGGATAATATAGAAACGGCTGGAATATTTCTCAACTAGCTCCTCACCCATGCGCTTGGTACGGCCATACTCAGTCTGCGGATCCGGCCGGTCATCTACTTCCCACTCCTCACCGACAGGTTTTTGTCCGTCAAAGACATAGTCTGTTGAGATATAGACCATGGTCGCCCCGTGTGCTTCTGCAGCTTTTGCCACATTTTCGGTACCGGTCACATTGATGGCATAGTCCAGCTCTTTGCCTTCATCTTCAGCTGCATCAACTGCAGTATAGGCTGCGCAGTGATAGACCAAGCTTGGCTTGACCTCCGCAAAGACCTTATCCACCATTTGGGTATTGGTAATATCCATTTCTGCCACATCAACAGCCACATACTCCTCATTGCGCTCATCCAAAAGATAGCGAAGCTCTGTTCCCAACTGTCCATTCGCGCCTGTAATTAAAATCATTTGTTTTTCCTTTCAGATCATAAATATTCGATGAATTTATTATACCAAAAAAAGCAGAAAAAATCTGCTTGATCGAATCACTATCGGAAAATCTATTCAGTAGGAGCACAAAAGAATAGTTTCTTATGCCTTTTGATACTCTGTATATAAATGATACAATAATCTGCAAGTAATAATGAATAGACTTATCATAAGAGGCAATAGAGTATAGAGAAATCTACAGTATACAATATAAAATTAAAGTTTTCTTCATTCTCCTATAAGGCAGAAAATATTCTATTTCATGATAACAAATAATTCATTGTTTTTAAGATAGATATTATATAACTTTGTTTCTTCAAGTAAGGTATATTTTTCACTACTAAAATCCAAATTTGCAATATCAATTAATTTAAAATCAACATTTAGATTAGTGATGCTATTAAATCTCATTGTCATATCCCAAGAAACATTTGTATTTGGCATAATCAGACTTTTGAGAATAGGATAAACAGAAGCTGTATTGCTAAATACTGGAGAATCAGAAAGAAATCGATTCACATTAATCACTGCTTTTTCTGGGGTAACATACTTATTTAAAGAGGAAGCTAGCAATATGCTCTGCGATTTGAACATATCATTTTGTTGTTTTAAACTGCTCACGTAAACAAAAGAGAAAGAGAGGAAATAGAAAACTAATAATCCAGAAATGAGGGACTTAATCCCACGTATAATCTTACTCTTTTCAATACACTCTAAGCTAACAATTAAGATAATCGCTAAAAAAATTCCGTAACCATATTCATATCTTGGTCTCATAAGATAATAAGGATTAGACAAAATCAAATAAGTTCCATAACTAAATACACTTCCTAAACTTAACCATATCAACATATAAACAAAGTTTAAAACAAATTTTGTTCTCGAAAAGCGAATTACACTAATCATTAGGAGAAGTACAGCTGTTATACTTAATAGAATCCAGATAGTCGAACTCTGCAAAAATATATTTTTCAAATATCCCTTGGTATTAAAAATGATTATTTTAAGAATTGCTAATCCCTTTGGAATATTAGCTTGATCAGCAAAAATCGGTGGCTTTATAAAAAGTTGTATACGATATAAAACCAAACCAACTACATAAGACAAGATAGAAATAACAATTTTAGGAATTTCTTCTTTAAAATAACTTCCTTGCAATAATTCTAAAAATATTAGCGTCATGGTTACCATAATGTACACTCCTGAAGAAGCTTGGTATGAATTGCACATTAAGAATATACCAACAACTGACATGATTCCAAATATTTTTTTATTATCCCAAAAAATAAATGGGATAATTGAAACTAATATACTTAAAGTCATAAAAGGATTGTCAAACCTAAAACTTAATGGCTCTAAAAACCATGGATTAATCCCTATAATAGTTGAAGCACATGCAGTTACAAAAGTTATCTTATTTTTAGGGTATAAGACAAATAATAAAACCAAGCTAGCAAGAGATAGAAAACAAGCTGATAGAATATGAGTAGTTAATCCTAAATCTGTCAGATGCTTCCCACCCTGTATTAAACGAGCGGAATACTCACTTAAATATCTTGAATAATGCTCAGAAAATCCTGAATAACCTTGTAATTGTCTTCCAATATCATCAATATAGGGATACTCAGCTAAACCGACATTAATATTGACCACTGAATAAATAATAAAAATAAGCAGGGCAGACGATTTATTTAAAAGAAGATAGTTTTTAAAATCAGAAAAACGTTTTTGGAAAATCATTTACTCTTCTCCTTAATCACATAAATCGGCCGATGCTTAGTTTCCATAAACACTTTTCCGATGTATTTGCCGAGTATGCCGATGGTTAGCAGCTGGAAGCCTCCGAGAAGGAGAATGACGGTCATGAGGGATGGCCAGCCAGATGTCGGGTCACCAAAAACCAAGGTACGGACAATAATTACTGCCATCAGGATGAAGGCTAAAATCCAAGACAGGATACCTCCTAAAAAGGCAATGTTGAGAGGCGCATCAGAGAAATTGACGATGCCTTCCAAAGAATAGTTGAAGAGGGACCAGAAATTCCAAGAGGTCTTGCCGGCTACTCGTTCGACATTTTTGTATTCCAAGTACTCTGTATTGAAGCCTACCCAGGCAAAAATCCCCTTGGAGAAGCGATTGTACTCTGAAACATCCAGAATGGCCTCTACCATCTGGCGGCGCATCAGTCGGAAGTCACGCGCACCATCCACCATCTCTACCTGACTAATCTTATTAATCAGTTTATAAAACAGATTGGCAAAAAAGCTCCGGATAGGTGGCTCTCCCTCTCGAGTAGTGCGACGGGTCCCCACACAGTCCAGTTCTGGATTCATGTCCAACATAGCTTTCATCTCAATTAGAAGCTCGGGCGGATCCTGCAAGTCCACATCCATGACCGTCACAAAATCCCCGCTTGCCTCTTGGAGCCCAGCATAGAGCGCTGCTTCTTTTCCGAAATTACGAGAAAAGGACAGATAGTGCACATCTGGACAGCGTCTGCTGAGCTCACGCAAAACAGCCAAAGTCCGATCCGTCGATCCATCATTGACAAAAATATATTCAAACTGGTCACGGATTTGATATTTGACCGCTTCCATGGCTTCATGAAATAAAGGAATAGACTCTTCTTCATTGAAGCACGGAACAATCACTGAAATTGTCATTTTGATTACCTACTATTTTTTAATATCTTTCATTATATCAAAAAACTAGGTGAAAACCTAGTTTTATTCTTATTTACTCTGTCTAGAAATATTAAAAATCAAATAGATTCCAAAGCGATTCTCAAATCCTCTATCAAGTCATCCACATTTTCAAGGCCGATAGAGAGACGGATTTGATTTGGTGTAATGCCTGCTGCCAGCTGAGCCTCTGGTGACATCTGACCATGAGTCGTCGTAGCCGGATGGACAACCAGAGACTTAGCATCTGCTACATTGGCCAAGTCAGAAAAAATCTCTAGGCTGTCAATAACCTTACGAGCCTCTTTCTCCCCACCTTTGACATTAAAGGTGAAGATTGAGCCCACGCCTTTAGGGAAATATTTTTCTGCCAAAGCATGATAAGGACTGTCAGCAAGCTTGGGATAATTGACCTGCTCGACCTTAGGATGCCCTGCTAAGAAATCTACAATCTTCTCGGCATTGGACACATGGCGCTCTACGCGCAAAGAGAGAGTTTCTAACCCCTGCAAGAAGAGAAAGGCATTGAAGGGGGACATGGCTGCGCCCGTATCGCGCAAGAGCTGGGTCCGCACAGCAGTAACAAAGGCTGCTGCTCCGACATCGCGCGTATAACTGATATCATGATAGCTCGGGTCTGGGTCCACAAACTGCGGAAACTTGCCAGAAGCTTCCCAGTCGAAGCGACCACTATCCACAATTACGCCTCCGATGCTAGTTCCGTGACCGCCGATAAACTTGGTCGCAGAATGCACCGCAATGTCCACTCCGTGAGAAAAGACATTGATCAGATAAGGTGTAGCAAAGGTATTGTCAGAAATCAGCGGAATTTTATGAGCATGAACCAGCTCTGCCAAAGCTTCAAAGTCAGGAATATTAATCAGAGGATTGCCCAAACTTTCAATCAGAACCAGCTTGGTATTGTCCTGAATGGCTGCTTCTACTTCAGCCAGATTTTCAATATCGACAAAAGTCGTGGTAATGCCATAGCGAGGCAGGGTTTCCTTGAGCAGATTAAAGGTGCCACCATAGATGGTGGAAGCTGCCACTACATGGTCGCCAGCATGCGCCAAGGCTAGAATAGTGTAGGTAAGGGCCGCCATACCAGAAGCTGTCGCTAGTGCTCCGACTCCACCCTCCAAAGCCGCTATCCGCTCCTCAAAAGCAGACAGGGTCGGATTGGTAATCCGAGTGTAGATATTTCCCGGTTTGCGTAGGGCAAAGAGATCTTCTCCCTCCTGAGTATCGTCAAACACATAGGAAGTTGTCTGGTAAATAGGCAGAGCCCGCGACTTAGTTGTCGGGTCCACTGTCTGTCCGGCATGAAGCTGCAGAGTTTCAAATTTAAATTCACGTGTCATAAGGTCACCTCACTATAGTTATGTGATAAGTCTACCACTAAACGTCTCGCTTGACTAATAGAATTTCTTTATCAAAAGAAATAAAGAGAAGCTATATCTTATAGCTTCTCAGATATAATCTCAAAAGTCGCTTGATTGCTGGGCCAGTACAACTGCGACGAAACTGTGTCTAAAGCTACCCACTGAGCTCCTACATGCTCATCTGAAATCTGGATTTCCTTCTGTTCTGTCAGAACTAGAAAGAGATTTTTGTGAATGGACAGATTATCATCAATCTTTACTGTAAAATCTCCAAGACCAGTCAGGTTTGAACAAGCTAAGAGCAAGCCGGTCTCTTCTTTTATTTCACGAAGGCAGGCTTCTTCTGGACTCTCACCACTCTCAATCCTACCAGTAATAGGCTGCCAAAAGGAAACTGGCTCATCCTCAACTTTCAAGAGCAAGATTTCTCCATCCTCTGGATGATAAATCCAGGCTTCAATCGACTGTCTCATCATGATTTTTTCTCAATCGGTGCTATGCTAACCAGCACTTTCTTCAGACCAACTTCTGGGAAATTAATCTTAAGCTCTTGGCTGTTTCCACTGCCAGAGACTGCCAGAACTGTCCCATCGCCCCATTTCTTATGGTGGGCAATATCTCCGATAGCCCAAGCAACTTCTGGCTTAGATGACTGACTGCTCTTGCCAAAAGGCAGACTGCCTGTAGAGATCGAACTTGGCGCCGCTTGACGCTTCCGCTCTTGTAGAGCCTGGGCCAGACTCATTCCCTGGCCGAACTTGCTAGTATCGCTATTGGTATAACTAACCTTAAAAGAGCTGTTTGCTGGCCGAGCCAGTCCCTGATAGTCTAGCAAGTCTGAGCTGATTTCTCTCAAGAAGCGAGTAGGATGATTATAGTTGGTTTTACCATAAAGCATACGGGAATTGGCGTTGGTCAGATAGAGAATCTTCTCTGCTCGGGTAATGCCGACATAGGCCAGACGCCGCTCTTCTTCTAGCTCATCCTCATCTTCAGATGCCCGACTTAGAGGGAAGACATTTTCCTCCATACCAACCAGAAAGACGACTGGAAATTCCAATCCCTTGGCCGCATGGAGGGTCATCAGCGTCACTTCAGAACTCTCCTGATCACCGTCATCTGTGTCCGCGATCAAGGCTAATTCATTGAGAAAACGGCTGAGCTTGTCAAGGCCAGACTCATCAGCAGAATTGTCTGGACTTTCGTCAAAGTTCTTGGTCACAGACAGAAATTCTTCGATATTTTCAATCCGTGCTTGGCTCTCCAAGGTTGCCTGGGCTGCCAAGGCCGCAGAATAGCCTGTCTTTTCCAATACGGCTTCTACCAGCTCCGTCACTGTATAGTCGTCCAAGCGCTCCCGCAAATCGAGAAGCATATTGGCAAAATCATAGACCGCCTGAGCCACCTTACCCTTGACCGGCGACAGCAGGATATTGGCCGATGCATCCAGTAAAGAGATTTCCTGACTGGACGCAAAATCCCGAATTTTCTCCACCGTTCCTGGACCGACACCACGCTTGGGCTCATTGACCACGCGCTCATAACTGATATTATCGCTAGGATTGGCGATGAGATTGAGGTAAGAAATAACATCGCGGATTTCCTTGCGGCTGTAGAACTTGGTGCCCCCGACCATGGTGTAGGGAATATTGGACTTGAGCAGGGCTTCCTCCACCGTCCGTGACTGGGCATTGGTCCGGTAAAGGACTGCAAAATCCCTATGACTGTAGCCTTCTCGGCTCAGCTGATCAATGGTCCGAGCGACAAAAAGGGCCTCATCCTGCTCATCATTAGCCCGATAGTAGACAATCTCCTTGCCATCTTCATTCTGGGTCCAGAGATTTTTAGGACGACGGTTGCGGTTATTTCGGATCACTTCATTAGCTGCCTGAAGGATGGTCTTGGTAGAGCGATAATTTTCCTCAAGCAGAACTACTTTAGCTTCTGGATAATCCTTTTCAAAGTCTAGGATATTTTGCATATCGGCTCCTCGCCAGCCATAGATAGACTGGTCGGCATCACCGACCACGCAGATATTCTTAAAGCGGGAAGCTAAGAGCTTGACCAGCTGGTACTGGGCATGGTTGGTATCCTGATACTCGTCCACATGGATGTACTGATAACGCTGCTGGTAGTAAGTCAAGACATCAGGATTCTGGTCAAAAAGCCGCAGGGTCAGCATAATCAAGTCATCAAAGTCCATAGCCTCAGACTGACGCAGTTCTTTTTGATAGGCTGTGTAGCACTTGGCCACAATCTCCGTGTACATATCACCTGCTAGATTCGCATAGGCCACCTCGTCAATCAGGTCGTTCTTGGCGTTGGAAATCGTACCCAGAATAGCGCGCTCATTCCACTTTTTAGGATCTAAATTGAGGTTTTTGAGAATCCGTTTCATCAGTGTTCGCTGCTCACCCGGATCAACGATGGTGAAATTACGGTTGTAGCCAATATGGTCTGCTTCTCGGCGCAGAATGCGCACGCACATGGAGTGGAAAGTGGCGATTAAACAATCTTGGGTAGCTGGATTGAGCACTGCTGCCCGCTCTTTCATCTCCCGCGCAGCCTTATTGGTAAAGGTAATGGCTAGGATATTCCAAGGATTGACCATCTTCTCGTCAATCAAATAGGCGATACGGTGGGTCAGGACACGGGTCTTACCCGAACCAGCCCCCGCCATAATCAACAAGGGGCCTTCTGTCGTCTGGACAGCCTCAGCCTGACGGTCATTCATACCGTTTAATAAGGGATTCATCTTCTATCCTTTCAATATAAAATCAAACTGAAAATCAATGCTTCCATTATATCAAAATTCAAGTGAATTTGTTATCGAAAAGACAATTGTCCTTCATTGAAATTTAAGTGCGAAAAAGCTATAATAGTAGTCTAGAAAGGAGCAGCCATGAACAATCATCCAAGCGACAATCTCAAACTTGCCGAACGAGGCGCCCTCCTAGCAATTGCCACCTACATTGGCCTATCCGTTACAAAAATCATTGTAGGTGCAGCACTGACATCCTCCAGTTTGACGGCGGATGGTTTCAACAACGTCTCCGATATTGTTGCCAATCTAGCAGTCTTAATCGGCCTGCGCATGGCCCGAAAACCAGCGGATAAGGATCATCGCTTCGGCCATTGGAAGATTGAAGATCTGGCCAGTCTGATTACTTCTTTCATCATGTTTTTTGTCGGTTTCAATGTCCTCATTGATACGGCTCAAAAAATTATTAACAAGGAAGAAACCTTGATTGATCCTGTGGGAGCCATTGTCGGGATTGTATCAGCCATTATCATGTTTGGTGTTTATCTTTACAATAAAAGCCTAGCCAAAAGGGTGAAATCCAAAGCTCTGGATGCTGCTGCCAAAGACAATCTATCGGACGCTATCACTTCTCTGGGCACATCGGTTGCTATTATTGCTAGCTCCCTGAAGTTTCCTATCATTGATAAACTAGCAGCCATCATTATTACTTTTTTCATTCTGAAAACGGCCTATGATATTTTCATGGAGTCCTCCTTCAGCCTATCAGACGGCTTTGACCAGGACCTTTTAGACGACTATAAGCGTGCCATTCTGGAAATTCCTAAAATCACACGCGTCAAGTCCCAGCGTGGCCGAACCTATGGCAGCAATATCTATCTGGATATCATACTGGAAATGAATCCTGACCTCTCCGTCTTTGAAAGCCACGAAATCGCTGACCAGGTAGAGGATATGCTCAAGGAAGACTTTGGCGTCTTCGACATTGATATTCATATTGAGCCAGCTCCTATTCCTGAAGATGAGATTCTGGATAATGTCTATCAAAAACTCCTGATGCGTGAGCAATTAGTCGACCAAGGCAGTCAATTAGATACTCTCTTATCTTCCGATTTTGTCTACATTTCCCAAGATGGTCGCCAGCTGAACAAAGAGGAATTTCAACTAGAGAGAGCCCAAACTTCTCCTATCAAAAATTTAGAAATTACATCCGTCAGCCAAAAAACCAAGCTGATTCGCTATCAAATCGGAGATGTCATCCATACCAGCCTCTGGCGCCGCCACGAAGTCTGGCAAAATATCTTCCACCAAGAAACACGAAAAAACAACTAGTTTTCTGCTAGTTGTTTTTATATACTTTCACTTGGTCTGTTGCAATATCTTCTCCAAACCACTTTTCAGCGATTTTATGAAATTATCCTTCTTGGTATAATTTCCCGAAAGCAGCATTTACTTTTTCCACTAAAGTACGGTCCGCCTTTCTAGCTCGACCGCAAAGGCCTTACTAACAATTGCAACTCAAAAATAGTATGCTCCTCCAAGATTTCTTCTGGCCGATAATAATGTGCATACACACAATTAAGCAAAAGGACACGAATCAGCCCCACGTCACTAGCATCTGAGCATTTTTATATCATCCTTCTGACTACTACAAAACCACAAGAAAAACGAAATAACTCATGTTACTTCGTTTCTACAAAACCAAATTTATCTAATGGAGAAATCCGGAATTCCACAACTCCCTTAATCTGAGTCATTTTTATCAGACCAAATTCTCGACTGTCTTTTGTATTCTCCCGTCGATCGTTTAAAATCAAAAAGGATTTTTCTGGGATGGTATCGGACTCTGCACCTTTTAAATCCATAATCGAAAAATCGTGGGTGTAATAGCCCGTGCTTGCAGCAGAAGCCAAGTATTTTTCCCGCATCTTTTCGATATATTCCTCTGACTGCACCTGATCGTTCAGATAGAGAAGATTATCCATGTAGGTCACCTTGTCATTTTCCTTAGCGATGACGCGGCCAACATAATATTTGCCATTGACTTCATAGAGCACAAATTTCCCCCGCGGAATTTTCTCTGTCTTTTCAGCCAGCACCAAATCATCTTCTGCTAAGAAAGAATTGGCATCTTGCTTGGTAATACGATAAGGCGTATAGACAAACAAACGCAATCCCACTAAAATAGCAAGAAGAACCGCAACAATGATAACATTTCTCAGTAAATCTCTTTTTAACATCTCTCTCCCCTGTTCTTTTATTTCATTATACCATTTTTTGAGAAATTAGACAAAACACAGGGAGAAGAAATAGTTTTCCTTAGATAAACTTGTGAAAAAGAAAAAGGCAAAATCATTTTGAGGAAGTTCCTCAGTCGGATTTGCCTTTCTTATTTTAATCTTCTTTAGCCACGCGTGATTTGTTGGCGATGTCAGCTAGGATAGCTTCCACAAACTCGTCAACTGGAACGGTTTGCGTTTCTTTTTGGCCGTAGCGACGAACATTGACAGTACTGTCTTCTACTTCCTTGTCACCAACGATTAGCTGATAAGGAATCTTGCTGGTTTGTGAAGCACGAATCTTGTATTGCATCTTTTCATTGCGCTCGTCCACATCAGCACGGACACCCTTGTCACGCAGCTTCTTAGCCACTTGCCAAGCGTAGTCGATATGGGCTTCGTTGGAAACTGGAATCAAGGTCACTTGATGCGGAGCAAGCCAAGTCGGAAAGGCTCCCTTGTAATTTTCAATCAGGATAGCTGTGAAGCGCTCCATGGTTGAGATAACTCCACGGTGAATCATAACTGGACGATGTTCTTCACCATCAGCTCCGATATACTTGAGGTCAAAGCGCTCTGGCAAGAGGAAGTCCAGCTGGATAGTTGACAGAGTTTCTTCATTTCCAAGGGCTGTTTTAACTTGGATATCCAGTTTCGGACCGTAGAAGGCTGCTTCTCCTTCTGCTTCAAAGTAGTCCACACCCATTTCGTCCAAGGCTGCTCGCAGCATGGTTTGGGCATTTTCCCACATCTCATCGTTATCAAAATACTTATGCGTATCCTGAGGATCACGAAGAGACAGGCGGAAACGATATTCTGTCAAGTTGAAATCTTCGTAAACATCGATAATCAACTGCAAGGCGCGTTGGAACTCTTCTTGAATTTGCTCTGGCGTGACAAAGAGGTGACCGTCGTTGAGAGACATTTCGCGCACACGTTGGAGACCAGTCAAGGCACCAGATTTTTCATAGCGGTGCATCATCCCAATCTCAGCAATACGGATTGGCAGCTCACGGTAAGAGTGAACATGGTGTTTGTAGACTTGAATGTGGTGCGGACAGTTCATCGGACGAAGAACAAATTCTTCCCCGTCACCCATGTCCATGGTTGGGAACATGTCCTCTTGGTAGTGATCCCAGTGACCAGAAGTCTTATACAGTTCCACAGAAGCCAACGGCGGAGTGTAGACGTGTTGGTAACCAGAAGCCAATTCCTTGTCAACGATATAACGTTCCAACTCACGACGAACAGTGGCACCATTTGGCAACCAGAATGGCAAGCCTTGACCCACTTCTTGAGAAATCATGAAGAGATCCAGTTCTTTCCCTAACTTACGGTGATCGCGTTCTTTGGCTTCTTCACGCATTTGAAGGTAGTTCTTCAAGTCTTTCTTGTCAAACCAAGCTGTACCATAAACCCGCTGCATCATAGCATTGTCGCTGTTCCCGCGCCAGTATGCACCGGCCACGTTCAAGAGGTGGAAGATTTGAATCCGACCTGTAGATGGAACGTGAGGCCCACGGCAGAGATCCACGTATTCGCCCTGACGGTAGATAGTCAAACCACCCTCATCTTCTGAGTGTTCTTCAATCAATTCCAATTTATAAGGGTCGTTTTTGAAGATTTCACGTGCCTCATCTTTCGTTACTTCCTCACGAATAGATGGGAAGTTTTCTTTGACGATCTTTTGCATTTCTTCTTCGATACGAGGCAGGTCTTCGTTAGAGATTTGACCAGCAGTATTGTCGGTATCATAGTAGAAACCATCTTCGATAGCTGGACCAACACCCAAGTGAATGTCTGGGAAAAGGCGACGAGCTGCTTGGGCAAACAAGTGAGCAGCAGAGTGACGCAAAATCGGAAGAGCGTCTTCGTGATCAGGTGTCACGATTTCAATGGCACCATCTTCAGTGATAGCACGAGTCGTATCGATGAGTTTGCCGTTGAATTTACCAGCGAGAGCTTTTTTAGCTAGGGAATTGCTGATAGATTGGGCAATTTCAAAAGTTGTAACGCCAGATTCGAATTCACGAACAGCGCCATCTGGGAAAGTAATCTTAATCATGTGTTTTCTCCTTAAAAATTTATCATATTTTATAACTGAGGTTTGAAGAACTGGGAAACTGGCTATCAACAAAGAATGATAACAATCGATTGGCTAAATCAATTTCATTTTAGCTTTTTCATTCTGAAAATAAAGAAAAGCGTAGAAATACATAGATAGCATATCAAGGAAAGAATGAGAGACAGGTATTCCTCCTGAGTCATCTCACCTCTCATGTATATCCTTATAGGATAGCTTTTTATCGCATTGACCAAATAGATAATAGCTGTCAAACTTAAAAGATATCCTGTTATAATGAGTTTCTTGTTGTTGAAAAACATTAAGATACCAAGAAAGGGAGCAAGGAATGGCAAGAGAGGAATGAATAGAAAAAATGAAAAGACGACAATATTTTCCGTTCCCCATAGACTGAGCGTATTCATTAGCCAGACATAGACTAATAGGAAGGTACAAGTCATCATCCAAGATAATATTTTCTTCAAATCTATCACCTCATTCAGCTATTGGCTAAATTCATTTTAACTTTGTTGTAACTATTTTCCATACAAAAAACGACATCCATAAAAGGACGTCGCAACGTGGTTCCACCTTCATTTATGCAAGCCAAAAAGACCTACACCTCTGATTGGCTCTAACGTAGCCACCGTTTTATGTTTGCATAAAAGCTGATAGAGTAGTCCCAACTGCATCCTCTACGCGATTTCCAGCTCCACGCGCTCTCTAAAAGATTTCCTGCAGGTGATATGTCTCTAAAAATTATTATAGCACGATTGGAAAAATTTGCAAGAACTTTTACTGGTTTCCAGCTCTGCTATTTTTCCTACTAAATCGATAAATCAAATGCCCCAAGCCATTTCCAGCTAGTGAGAAAAGGAAATAGGCGGCATGATAAAGAGGAATCCACTCCCCAAAGGTGAAAATGGTCAGGAAAAATAAGAGGGCAACCAAGAGAGAAAAGCGCAAAGAAAATCCATGAAAAGCTGCGTAGAGCAGGGACACCAACAGGGTTGCCAGAGGAGAGTAGATGAGAACATTTCCAACTACTAGCCCCTTACTTAAGATGGAATCCATGGGCAAATACCGTAACAGTATATAAAAGACAAAATAGAAAAAGACAAGGGGGAGCAAAAAGAAAATTTCTTTTTTGTAACCTTTCATAGGAGCACCTCCGATCATTAGGTCTCACGACGATGTTTATTTCAAATATTTCCGAATATTTTTTATCTGTTTCTTAGATGCCTTCATGATTCGTGTAGAACCACTTACTGGCAGAGAAATAATCTTACCTGGTAAATAGACAATGGTCTTGGCTAAGCGTTTGGCAACCGTTTCTTCCGGATTGAGATCATTATGAAAATCCTTGCTAATAGTCAAATCTAAGTAGAATTCATAGACACGACGGCCAAAATTCTCTGAGGAAATCTCGTATAATTTATCAGCTAGCTTTTTCTCGTCCATATCTGGTGTTGCCAAAATGGCCTCCAAAATGGCTCCTGCCAAATCCCGATTTTCATAATAGAGGGTACCAAAGGTTTTATCGCTGATCACATTGTCTAGATAAGGATTGCCATGGGCGATGATTGGTGTACCGCTAGCTAGGCTTTCCAGATAGGTCAGTCCCTGTGTTTCACTGGTGGAAGCTGAAATAAAGAAATCCGCTGCTTTATAGTAGAGGGCTGTATCGCTTGGCGCAATCATTCCTGTAAAAATGACAGCATCCTCAATATGAAGCTGGGCTACCAAGGCTTTTAAGTCCTCAGCATAAGGCCCATCTCCGACAATGACTAGTTTAACCTTATCATTCTCTTCGAGAACCGTTGGCATCGCTTGAACAATCGCCTGGATATTTTTCTCGTAAGAAATTCTAGATAAACTGAGCAGCATGATTTCATCTTCTGCTATACCCAGCTTAAAGCGCAGTTTCTTAATATCTTCCCGAGATAGTTCTGGTCGGTCAAACTTGGCCAACTCGATTCCTGTCGGAATGACCCGTTTTTCCGCCTTGATTTTATAACCAACTAAAAGGTCGTAGACAATCTCAGAAGGACAAATGACACCATCTAAATCACTCATGAAACCACGCACGATGTACTTGACCATACTCGGACGAATCACCATTCCTTTGGCAAGATAGTGAACATAGTCCTCATACTGGGTATGGTAGGTGTGAACCACTGGAATCCGAAGTTCCTTGGCAATCCAGATTCCCAAGAGACCTAGAGAAAATTCTGTCTGGGTATGGATGATATCCAACTGGTACTGGCGGGCAATTTCCAAAGCATTGGAAAAACCACGATAAGCCACGCGCCGATCCTTAAAAGCGAAGAAAGGTACGCTGGGAATACGGATAATCTGCCAATCCTCATAGCGGTTGACATCCTTATCCGTCGTAGTAAAAATAAAGACTGTGTGACCTAGTTTCTCTAGCTCAGTCTTGAGGGTACGAATGCTCGTCGCCACCCCGGAAACCTGAGGAAAATAGGTATCTGTAAAAAGACCAATCCGCATATCACATCTCCAAAACTGTTTGGTAAGCCTTGACTAACTGAAGTGCGACATCATCAATAGAGCGACTCTCCGCAACGCGATAACCTGCTTCACGTTTGTCCACTTTTCCGTCAAGAACCTTACGAAGCGATTCAACAAACTCATCTACATTATGACAAAGCTCCGCCGACTCTTCATCAATCCAGCCATTATAAACAGGAATATCACGCAGGACCACATGTTGACCACTGGCCAGCGCTTCTAGAACCACAATCCCTTCTGTCTCTTCATAAGATGGGAAAAAGAAAGCGTCACTGCCTGACATGGCTCCTTGGAAGACTGCACCTTTGAAATAACCCGGAAATTCCACATTTTCTGGATGATTAAAGAGGACAAGCTCTCGAATCTTACGCGGAATAATCCAAAGATTGATTGAGCCCAGCCAGATAAAGCGGACATCTGGCATTCTGCGAGCCACTTCGACAAAATCTTCGATTCCTTTTCGTCTGAAATAAAGACCTGCACAAACCACGACTTTCTGTCCATCCACAATCTGAAAATGTTTTTTAAAGACTTCTTCCTTACGTTTGTCTTTCTTGTATTTAGACAGCTCAATGCCATTTGATACAGCTATGATGGGCGTCGTTACACCGTAGGATTGGATCAATTTCTTTGAATACTCAGACGGAGTAATGATAAAATCCGCCATTTTATACATGTGAGCTAAATATTTGCCAAATAAGGGCGCAAAAAGATTAGAGCCAATAAAAGAGTTTTCAAAATCTTCTTTGGTCGAATGTCCGTGCATGATGACTTTTTTGCCCCTTCGCTTGGCCGCGTGAAGAAGAAGCAAACTACGGGGGCCGTAGGTATTAATGTGCACGACATCATAATCTCCCAAAACATCTGTTGTATAAGGAATTCCTGCTAGATCCAGTGCATGCATTTGATGCTGCAAGGCACGTCCGATGCCTGATTTTTCTAAAACAGACTTTCCTTCTAGATATAGTAATACTTTCATATTTTCTATTATACCCAAAAGATGCAAAAAAGGGAATCACCAAGGGAAGAATGAAATAAAAATCAAGCCTTATCCTGCCTCCTCATAAAACCAAAGGAAGGCTTGGACTTGTTTTCAGAATGATATTTTTGAAATAGACAGGCTCAGACTTAATCAAAAAAGAACACTCTCAAGAACTGTACATCCTGAGAGTTTACAATTTAGTGGATTTTAGTCTAGAGCATCTTCTCTACAGCCATCATTTGGTGACAAGATGAGAAAAGATCTTGCGGTCTTTTCAGCTTATTTACGGGTCGATTTGCGCTCACTAATGCTATGAGCGAGAAGAACTTCACGTTCCTCTAAATCCTCTTTGTGCATAATCTTAGTCAGCATGCGCATACTAATCGCACCAATATCATAAAGAGGTTGACTGATGGTGGAAAGGTTAGGGCGAGTAAAGCGAGCTATTTGCGAATCATCGCTGGTAATGATTTCAAAATCTTCTGGAATCTTGACTCCTTGGTCTGACAAGCCATTGAGCAGACCAGCCGCCAATTCATCACCTGTCACAAAAGCTGCAGTGGCTTTTGAGACAATCAGGCGTTCAGCTAGATGGTAACCATCGTCGTAGCTATACTTGGACTCGAAGACCAGCCCTTCACTGTAAGGGAGTTTTTTGCTTTTCAGGGCTTCTTTGTAGCCAGATAAACGAATCTTGCCATTGATGTCATCAACCAAAGGGCCACTAACAAAGGCAATCTTCTTGTTACGATCAGCCAAAAGGCTCACCGCATCCGTTGTTGCCTGCTTATAGTCAATATTGACACTTGGTAGTTGATGCTCTACATCTACCGTTCCTGCAAGGACCACCGGTGTCCGTGAACGTGAAAATTCAGAGCGAATTTTTTCAGTCAGATGATAACCCATGAAAATGATACCATCCACCTGCTTAGAGAAAAGCGTATTGACAACAGAAACTTCCTTGTCGTCATCTTCGTCGCTGTTTGCTAAGACGATGTTGTATTTATACATCTCAGCAATATCATCAATCCCCTTGGCCAGAGTTGAGAAGTAACTGTTGGTAATATTTGGAATCACAACGCCGACAGTAGTTGTTTTTTTACTAGCCAGACCACGTGCAACAGCATTTGGACGGTAGTCAAGGCGATCAATCACTTCCAACACTTTTTTACGCGTGTTTTCCTTTACATTTTTGTTTCCATTTACGACTCGGCTAACTGTCGCCATTGAAACTCCCGCTTCACGGGCGACATCATAAATGGTTACTGTGTCGTCTGTGTTCATATGGTTTCCTTTCTTTTATTGAAAATTTCGCTTTCACTTTCCTACACACACCATTTTATCACTTATTGTAAACACTTTCAAGTATTTTGATAAGTTTTTGAAAACTCTTGATTTTTTTTGTTTTTTTTGCCAAAATAGAGGCATAGAAAGAAGGTCGAAACATGACAAAAATCAATCAAATCATCACTTATCTTGAAAATGAAAAAAAAGATGTGGCTGTCATATCCGATCCTGTAACGATTCAGTACCTAACTGGTTTTTACAGCGACCCTCATGAACGCCAAATGTTTCTACTCGTCTACACCGACCATGAGCCGCTTCTTTTCGTACCTGCACTTGAGGTTGAGCGCGCTTCATCCATCGTGGATTTTAAGGTTGTAGGCTATGTTGATTCTGAAAATCCTTGGGAAAAGATCAAAATTTCCCTACCATCTCAAATCTTCAAACAAGTAGCAGTCGAGTTTGACAATCTCATTTTAACCAAATATCACGGCCTGCGTACCGTTTTTGACGGGGCTGAATTTGTCAATCTAACTCCTTATATCAACCGCTTGCGCTTGATCAAATCAGCCGACGAAATCCAGAAAATGCTGGTAGCTGGCCAGTATGCCGACAAGGCTGTCAATATTGGTTTTGACAATATTTCACTGGATAATACCGAAACAGACATCATCGCTCAAATTGATTTTGCTATCAAGCGAGAAGGCTATGAGATGAGCTTTGAAACCATGGTTCTGACAGGCAATAACGCAGCCAATCCTCATGGCATTCCCGGAGCTAACAAAGTAGAAAATAATGCCCTCCTCCTCTTTGACCTGGGTTGCATGGTTAATGGCTATGCCAGTGATATGACACGGACCGTCGCTGTCGGGCAACCGGACCAGTTCAAAAAAGATATCTACCATCTGACATTGGAAGCCCAGCAAGCAGCGCTTGACTTTATCAAACCAGGCGTCACAGCTCATGAAGTGGATCGAGCGGCTCGCGAGGTCATCGAAAAAGCTGGCTATGGTGAGTATTTCAACCACCGTCTGGGTCACGGCATCGGTATGGATGTCCACGAATTCCCATCCATCATGGAGGGCAACGACATGGTCATCGAGGAAGGCATGTGCTTCTCTGTCGAGCCCGGTATCTACATCCCTGGCAAGGTTGGTGTCCGCATTGAAGACTGCGGTCATGTCACTAAGAATGGTTTTGAACTCTTCACCGAAACCAGCAAGGATTTGTTGTATTTTGATTAACATAGCAGAAAAGCACCAAATTTGGTGCTTTTTGCTTGTCGCAGATTACAGAGCTTCCTGTTTACATGTTCTGAAATAGCGAAAATATTGTAATCAACCATTTTAGAAGGATTCTCAAAAAATGACTGGTATTTTGAGTAAATATTATTTTTCAGCAACCATCAATTGATCAGAAAACGAATAGGACTCATAATTATTATCAGGATTATCTGTCCACATTTCACATTGTTTGATAACAGTCACAATGGCGTCTTCGACACCCTCTGGTGGATATTTGTATTTCCTAAGGAGCCGTTTAACAAGCATGCGCATACGAGCACGCGCAGAATGTTTTTTCTGCCAATCAATAGTTCTGCTTTTGCGCAATGTCTCCGTTAATTCATGAGTCATTGCAACAAGCTCATCATTTTCATAAAAGTCTTTGACTGCTTGTGGTTGCGTCAAAGCATCATAGAAAGCCAATTCTTCATCTGTAAGACCTAAAGAATCCCCCTCTTCGTGAGCCTTCGCCATTTCTTTGGCCATTTTCATTAATTCAGCAATAACTTCTTCATTCGAAAGCATGCCATTCAGATACGCTCTCATCGCTCGCGAAAGAATTTCTGAAAACTTTTCGGATTTGACTAAATTCGTTCTTTGATATAAGGTAATTTGCTCTTGTAATAATTTTTTTAAGAGTTCTACCGCTATGTTTTTCTCCTTCATTTTAGAGATTTCATCTAAAAATTTAGGATCAAATAACGAAAATCCTGTATCAATATCTGAGAATAAATTAATGACGCCTTCACTCTTGATAGAAGCTTTTAGTAACTCATTGATACGATCATTAATATCTTTCAAAGAAAGCTTTTTACCCTCCCCAGTTATTCGTGTCAGCAATGTTCTGACTGCTTCAAAATAAGCTGCTTCAAAACGTTGCTCAGGAGTAAGCAAAGAACGACAAAGTGATAACGCTTGGCGTAAGAGTAACGATTCTTTTATGAAGAGCTCTTTCTTCTTCTCCTTGTCTAGACTTGACAAGAAGTTTACCCCGCCACTAATTGTTTTAGCTCTAATTAAATCACTTGATTTAGAGAGCATGAATTCTGAATAGTCAAACCCATAAAACAAATCACGACAGACCTCTAGTTTTTCGACAAACTTTGGTAAAGCTGTCTTAGCTATATCAGTGTCCCCAAAATTACCTTTGTCTCGATTTGTATAATCGTTCATGGCTTGCTTTAAAGCACTTGCAATACCGATGTAATCAACTACAAGTCCACCCTCTTTATTTTTGTATACACGGTTAACACGAGCGATTGCCTGCATAAGATTATGACCTTGCATTGGCTTGTATACATACATGGTTGCAAGGCTAGGAACATCAAATCCAGTCAGCCACATATCAACGACGATAGCAATCTTAAATGGGCTTTCATTGTCTTTAAACTTTTTAGCCATCTCTTCTTTATGGCGCTTATTCCCTACTATATCATGCCATTCTTCCGGATCATTATTACTAGAAGTCATGACAACTCCAATTTTTTCTGTCCAATTCGGACGCTTTTCAAGCAAGGTACGATAAATTTTCATCGCAATCGGACGAGAATAAGCAACAATCATTGCTTTTCCAGTTAATTCCTGCGCACGATTTTCTTCATAATGAGTAATAATATCTTCACACAAGGCACTAATAGTTTGATCGGCCCCTAAAATACTATCAAGACGCCCCAA
This sequence comes from Streptococcus sinensis, assembly GCF_000767835.1. GTDB lineage: Bacteria > Bacillota > Bacilli > Lactobacillales > Streptococcaceae > Streptococcus > Streptococcus sinensis. Next base: position 65,852 of record NZ_JPEN01000062.1, read on the forward strand.
TTCCTTCTTGCTTCTATCAATCGCATGTGATTCAGCGCTTTGTGCCATCAAGTCATACTCTTCATCAATCAAACGCAAGATATTTTCATCTAATTTTAAATGCATGACACGGCTTTCATAATAGACGGGCCGAGTGGCGCCATCTTCAACCGCCTGTGTCATATCGTAAACATCAATGTAATTACCAAAAACCTCTGTTGTAGACTTATCTTTAGTAGAAATAGGCGTTCCAGTGAAGCCAATATAAGTCGCATTAGGCAAGCTATCTCTAATCAATCTGGCTGCTCCGACGACTAGTTTCGCTTCGCTTTCTCCATCTTTTCCTTTGGTCATTTTAATCTTTTCTTCAAGTCCATACTGTCCACGATGAGCCTCATCAGCCATGACAACAATGTTTCTTCTATCAGAAAGCGCCTCTTCTGACTCTGAAAACTTCTGCATAGTTGTAAATATAATGCCATTGGCTTGGCGACCAGTCAATAGTTCTTTCAGATGTAAACGGCTCTCTGCCCGAATTGGTGTCTGTCTCAGAAAATCTTGGCATTTGGAAAACTGTCCATATAACTGTTCGTCCAAATCATTTCGATCAGTCAAAACGACAATAGTTGGCGAGTCTAAAACTTTCTGCAGCAGATGAGCATAGAAAACCATGGATAGAGATTTCCCACTCCCTTGCGTATGCCAAAAGACACCCCCACGCCCATCCGTTTTAGTCGCATTCAAGGTTGAAAGAGCAGCCTTATTCACTGCAAAATACTGATGATAAGCAGCTAAAATCTTAGCATCATCAGAAAAACAGATGAAATTTTTTAAAATATCTAAGAATCTTGTCTTGTCAAATATTCCCTCAATGAAGGTCGTAAAATTTGCATATTGCGTATCTTCAAAACTACCGTCCGTCGTCTTCCACTCCATGAAACGGTCCTCACCAGCAGTAATTGTGCCTGCCTTTGAAGTCGCCAAATCCGTCATCACGCAAAAAGCATTATAGTTGAATAACGTTGGAATTTCTTTCTGATATGTTTTAAGCTGACGGTAGGCATCAGAAGCATCTGTTTCTTGGCGAGAAGGACTTTTCAACTCAAAAACAACTACTGGCAAACCATTCAAAAACACTATAATATCAGGGCGCTTATTGCTTTTTTCCACGATAGCCCATTGATTGATAACTGTAAAGCTATTATTATGGACATTCTCAAAATCAGCCAAATAAACGAGGCTGGACCGTGTTTTTCCTTGATAAAAATAGGAAACTTCAATACCATTTTGCAGATAATCTGTGAAAACCTTATTTTTCTGAAGCAAGGACCCTGTCTCAAAACGCTGCAGCTTTTCAATAGCAGCCTGAATCGCACCAGTCGGCAACTTAGCATTAATCCTCTCCAAAGCAGGACGAAGTTCCTCCATGTATAAAGGCAGTTTATAGTCACGCTCTACATCTGGACCATAAACATATGAATAGCCCAAACTATCACGAAAAAGTTCAATAACCGCATTTTCATAGTTGTCTTCAGTAAATCCCATAATGTAGCTCCTATATCACTTTTAACTTACAGGCCCAATCGTTTATATACCGCATCTTTATAACAGTAAGAACTTATTTCTCCATTTTTAAGGTATTGCTCATGCGATTTTGGCCAATTCTCAAGAGCATATTGCATCATTTTGCTTCCAAAAGGAATGAATATTGCCAACTGTCCATTCAAACTTGACGGACACAATTCATCTTTCCTTTTGTTTTTATTTAGATTAACACAGATAATTGGCAACCCTTTCTTAATAGCAAGTTCAATTTCCCATTTTACGAATTTTGTTAAGTATTTAGTATGTTCGCCAATTAATAAAACAAATGCCTTACTGTTAGCCATTCTTTCACGAAGCTGTCTTTTAATTGACTCTTCCTGGCTTGTATCTCTAGCGCTGTTAATATCATGAGCATCATGAAAATTAAATAATGTGTTGTCATTTTGCTTCCATGCTTTCATTAACTGATAATAACGCATATCATTATCACCATCAAAAGCAACATAAGTTTTATTACGATAGGCCATTATTCATTCTCCCTTAATTCATATAAATTTACTTGGCTGAGTAAGTCATTGTGTATGATAATAGTTAATTTTGCAGGATATGCAAATTTGATTTTACTAATTTTAAAAGTCCAAATCATAATCCGTAACAATTCATTAATATCAATATCCTCAAAACCATTTTTAAACCTCGTTATTCCAGAACCAAATACTGGAACTGTAACCGATCTTTGAGCATATAATCTATTAATTTCGTTCCAAAATGTTAAAAGAAAATTGACATATTCTTGAATAGTTAGTTCCGCTTGGTTGTTTTTATTAAATCGGCTAAAAGCAGTCAAAATATATTCATCGTCTATCAAAATGGAACTTCCTAGCCTGTATTTAGTTGTTTTTCCTTGCTTTCGTTTTACTCCTTTTCCCACAATACTGCTCTTTAAATAATCATCATTCTCAATATCAGAATTTAGTTTTTCAATATTATCAATATGATTTATAATAAACTGCCCGTTTAAAGACTTCTTGGCAATTATTTTATCATCAACTACCGTATCAAAAAATTCATTAAAGGCAATTGCTTTTAACCCATTTTCTTTAAAAATATCACCTGACTTTACAATAACTGTAGTGAGACCTATTTTTATTGCGGTTTGAGTCATTTTATTAGCAATATGCCAATAAATCAGATAAGCGATGACTAATACTGCAAGATAGATAATACCAGCTAATAGTTTAAAATTTCTTGGTATATCTATAAAAATCAATCCAACTGTTAAGATAGCTGTTAATTTCGAGCAGAACTTATAAAACTGTTTTCGGATATTCTTATCCAATAATCCTACTTTCAATATTTCTCCTTTCATTTAATATTATTTTGATAAATCATCATTTAGTGACTTGATTAACGGGAATTTCGCCAGANAAGGAGTATTTTCTGAAATAGTCTCCTCCACATTAAGTGGCGATTGGGGCAAAGAAAATCCCATAGGAAACTACCAAAAGATGGTTTACTGTATGCGTGGTGCTGACCTACCAGAAATCACTTTTGGTAATAAAGGAAAAATGCCTGTACGTTACATATTACCTAAAAATTTCATTAATAAACAACTGACAGCCAACAATATTGTTATTGAAATTTCGGGTGGCAGTCCAACTCAATCAACTGGTCGATGTGCTTTGATTACCCAATCACTCCTTGATAGATATGAGTGTGACATGGTATGTACAAATTTTTGTCGAGCTATAAAACCTAAAGAGGGATACTCTGAATTTATATATTATTATTGGCGATACTTATATGAACACAATGTCATGTTTTTATATGAAAATGGAACAACAGGAATTAAAAACCTTGATATTTCAAGCTTATTAGAAAATGAAAAAATCATTATTCCAACCCTAAATTCAGTCCATAAATTTTCAAATATTGTCCAAAAGCTCAGAAATACAATTGCTACAAATGGATTAGAAATTGAAAAATTGACCAATCTTCGTGACACCCTGCTCCCCAAACTCCTATCGGGAGAAATTTTAGTAAATCAAGCCACTAAATGATGATTTATCTTTTTATTGTTCTCTATTTTGTCATCAATTACTCCTATTAAGTCAACAATCTTCTTTTGAACTTCTCTTGGCGGTAAATTAACTTCAATAGCTGATAACTCAGTAAAAGTGATTTGAGGAAAAGTCCCACTTCTTGTTTCTGCTAATATCTGAAGTTGTTCCAACATAGTCTGAGATCTTAATAACTGATATAAAAACTGACTATCCACATTATTGTTCGCTCTAATAACCATCAATTTTGTTGATGCAACATAATCTTTCGCATCAAAATCTACAAAAGCAAATCGTTTGTTTTTCGGACGAATTTCAGAAAAAAGAATGTCTCCTCTTTGAAATGTTTTTTTAAACTGTCCTTTTAACTTAATATTTTTAACATAACTATGATTAAGCACTTTTCCATCAAATATATCTGATGTATTAATGAGAACCACTTTATCCTTGGATTTGTCAAAAGTGGCAGAAATACTCTCACATAAATCACCTATTCTATATCTCAAACCCAATCTCCCCCAATCTCTTGCGAATTTCATCTTCCAGTTCATGCGATTTAGTAAAGAGCTCTGATAGCTCACTAGTCAAGCGGTTCATTTTTTCTTCAAATGGTTCTCCGTCATCTTCCTGTTCCTCAATGCCCACATAGCGTCCAGGTGTTAAAATATAGTCTTGTTTAGCAATTTCCGAGGTTTCTGCAACTGCACAGAAGCCTTTAACATCTTCAAGTTCTCCTTTTTGAAAAGCTTCAAAGGTATCTGCTATTTTTTTAATGTCTTTATCACTAAAATCACGGTGCTTTCGATCAACCATTTCACCCATATTACGGGCATCGATAAAGACAGTCTTTCCCTTTTGTTTTTTGTTTTTACTGATAAACCAGAGGCAAGCTGGAATGGTTACGCTATAAAAAAGATTAGATGGTAAGGCGACAATCCCTTCTATCAAGTCATCTTCAATAATTTTTTTACGAATGTCACCTTCACCGCTCTGAGTCGATGAGAGTGAGCCATTTGCCAAAACCAAGCCAACCTTGCCATTACTAGGATCCATGTGATGAATCATGTGCTGAATCCAAGCATAGTTTGCATTGCTATTAGGTGGGGTTCCGTATTTCCAGCGAATATCATCTTGTAGTTTATCTGCTCCCCAGTTGGAAATATTAAAAGGGGGATTAGCCATGATATAGTTAGCTTTTAGTGTTGGATGTAAATCATTGAAAAAGCTGTTCGCTTGGTGCTCACCAAAATCCGCATCAATACCTCGAATAACCATGTTCATCTTGGCCATCTTCCAAGTATCAGCATTGGATTCTTGACCAAAAACAGATAAATTATTAATATTTCCACTATGATTCTCTATAAACTTAGCTGACTGAACAAACATACCACCTGAACCACAAGCAGGATCATAAACACGGCCTCTATAAGGCTTTAATATTTCTACAATCGTTTTTACGATACTGGTCGGAGTATAAAATTCACCGCCTCGTTTTCCTTCATATGCCGCAAACTGTTCAATACAATATTCATAAGCACGCCCAAGTAAATCTTTTTCATTCTCACCTTCATACATTTGAATATTAGTAAAAATGTCTACAACTTCCCCTAAAACTCGCTTATCTAAGTCTGGACTGGCATAGATCTGAGGAAGGACATTCTCTAGACTAGGATTATCCTCTTCAATTTCACGCATGGCCTCATCCAAGACTGTGCCAATTTCCGAAGAATGGGCATGACTCGCAATAAATTGCCATCTAGCTATTTCAGGGACGAAGAAAATATTCTCCTCTGAATATGCATCAGGATCATTCTCAAATCCGTCACCCTCTGCAAGTAATTGTTGGTATTTTTCTTCAAAAGCATCTGATACATATTTTAAAAAGATTAGACCAACAATTACTTTTCTATACTCTGATGCTGAAATGTGTCCTCGAAGTGAATCTGCAGCATTCCATAGTTCCTTTTCAAATCCAATATTTGCGTTTGATTTTTTCGCCATTTTATACTCTTTCCATATTTTAATCATATCTATTTTATCATATTTAAAGTAAGTTAAAAAGCACTGGATTTGGTACTTTTATCTGCTTGCTCCGTCTATAAAATTCTCTAAAATTACACCTCGTCCTATCAGTCTGGGATTTATATTTTATCTTCAATGCTTGATATTTTCTAATTAGCTTTTCCCTGTTTTTAAGTTGGACATCTTTTTCGTACTTCTCTAAGTCCTCCTGTTTAGTTTCTATTTCTGACTTTATTTCTGTTGATGTATTTTATTATTCATAAGGGTATTCTCTTTTTCTAATTTTGCACAATAAAAAAACAGTAAATCATTTGGACTTACTGTTTGATGAATGACTATGTAGTAGAATTGTATTTAATTGTTTCGGTTAGACAATCTGCAAGTTATTTTCCACTAAGTTCTTTAGCTAATCTACTCTTTGACAATTTCCCGTTTTTAATACGTCTCAATAAAACGAAAGGATTCGCACTGTAAGATAATCGTACTTTGTAATAGTTTATCCACTCAATTACTGCAAAGGTCAAGATGAAACTTGCGAACATCATTATAGGAACATTTACAAAACAGAGTATAATCATAGGGACGCCGAAGCATAATAAAATCAAATCAATCATTTTAAAGATGCTGTATATCTTTCTTGTATTTGTTCTGGCAAATTGCGGCTTGGATAATCTCTTTAACAAAATCAGCCAATATAAGGAACCCTGAATAAGAATTAAACTCAATACAGTTAGTGGATATAAAATAGAAATCAACATCATTGTATTTAAGAGCCAGTCTTTTAAAGCAAAAAAACATAGCCAAAATGATACAACAGCCATGAGCTCCCCAGTCCATAATTTTGTAAGTTCATGCTTTGTCTTATTTTGGGGTAATCTCATGCTTTTTCCTCTGTACATTCAAATTTTCTCTATTCTTATTCATCATAAAAAAAGAATATTTGCGTTTATTATTTCGCCATTCTATACTTTTTTCATATTTTGGTCATATCCATTTTACCATATTTAAAGTACGGTAAAAAACCCGAATTTGGTACTTTTTATCTGCTTTCCTCGTCTTCAGAGCATCTATCCACTCGCTCTGTTTTTCATAGCAACCTTCTCAAAATAAATGTATGTCTGCTACTATAAACAAAGCCATTGGAAATTGCAAAACAACAAGCTGATTATTGGGAAACAGCTTGTTGTTGAATTTCTTTTTCCGCAGCCGCAACGACTTGGGCCAGATTGGTTTGAGCTAATTCTGCTTCCATGGCTGTCTGGATAGCAGCCAAGCGGTCGTCTAAAACAGTGTGAATGTTCTTGCCGATCGGACAGTCTGGATTAGGATTGTCATGGAAACTAAAGAGCTGGCCGCTCTTGCCCAGGCATTCTACTGCCTGATAGACATCCAAGAGCGTGATGTCTTTCAAATCCTTAGCAAGCTCTGCTCCTCCTGTTCCGCGGGCAACGGTAATCAAGCCAGCCTTCTTAAGTTGGGACAAGGTCTTGCGGATAATAACTGGATTAACTCCGACACTGCCTGCCAACAAATCGCTCGTTATTTTTTCATTTTTACATTCTAGAGCGATAACCACTAGGATGTGGGTCGCCATAGTAAAACGGCTAGAAATTTGCATTTCATTCTCCTCTCTGCTCTTATTCTCCTTTATTATATATCAAAAACGTTGTAACTTCAAGTGTTACTTATATATTCTTGTCTCTGCTTCTGGTTTCTGTTTACCTGTTTTCTTCTATAAATTATTGTAATCTTCCAAAAATATGATATAATAGTTTATATAGGAAAGCGTTTTCAAAACTTCGAGTCAAGCAAATTATAAAATTAGAAAATATAAAAGTGTGTTCATCAGCACACGATTTTTTGCTATACTCAAAATTCACTGTCAAAAGAGATGAGGTGATTTATCAGGAATCTTTAAATTAATGCCAATCAGCGTGTTTTGTAAAAAGAAAGGAGATTCTTATGGGCCTTATTAAAGCAGGAATTGGCGCCGTAGGAGGCGTCTTAGCCGATCAATGGAAGGAATTTTTTTACTGTGATGCCATGGACAAGTCCGTTATGGTGGTCAAAGGGCAAAAACAAATATCTGGACGTTCCTCCAATACTAAGGGCAACGACAACATTATTTCGAACGGCTCTGGAATTGCTGTGGCAGACGGTCAATGTATGATGATTGTCGAACAAGGAAAAATTGTTGAAGTCTGTGCTGAGCCTGGTCAATTTACTTACGACACCTCTAGTGAGCCTAGCATTTTTACAGGTAATTTAGGTGAATCCATCAAGGAAACCTTCAAACAAATCGGTAAACGGTTTACTTATGGTGGTGATACAGGCAAAGACCAGCGTGTTTACTATTTCAATACCAAAGAACTTATCGATAATAAGTTTGGCACCCCAAACCCAATTCCATTTCGGGTAGTGGACTCCAAAATCGGTCTGGATATAGATGTTTCTGTCCGCTGCTCTGGCGTTTATTCTTACAAGATTGCTGACCCGCTTCTTTTCTACACCAATGTCTGCGGAAACGTAGAAAGAGAATATCTGCGGGAAGAACTCGAATCACAACTGAAAACTGAATTTATCAGCGCTCTGCAACCAGCTTTTGCTAAATTATCTGATTTAGAATTGCGGCCAAATCAAATCGTGAGCCACAATACAGAGCTGGAAAATGCCATGAACGAAGCCTTATCTAGCAAATGGGGCGAGCTCCGTGGGCTGAAAGTCATTAGCGTAGCTCTGGGTTCTATCACTCTTCCAGAAGAAGATGCTGAAATGATTAAGCAAGCGCAACGTACGGCCATTATGAAAGATCCGACCATGGCAGCTGCTACTTTGGTAGGTGCACAGGCAGATGCTATGAAAGCAGCCGCTGATAATCCTGGCGGAGCTATGACCGGTTTCATGGGTCTAGGCATGGCAACAGGCGCGGGCGGCGGTATGAATGCTCAAAATCTTTTTGCCATGGGACAGCAAGAACAAGCTGCCAAACAACAGGCACAAGCAGCGTCTGCAGCTTCTCAAAGTCCAACAGATAAATGGACTTGCCCAAATGGACATGAAGCTTCCGGGAAATTCTGTCCCGAATGTGGTTCGCCAAAACCTCTTCAAGACAGTTGGACCTGTTCTTGTGGCACTGTCAACAAGGGCAAATTCTGCTCAAATTGCGGCCAACCGAAACCTGAAGCCAAGCGCCAATACCGTTGCAGCAGCTGTGGCTGGCAGCCAGAAGATCCATTCAACCCACCAAAATTCTGCCCTGAATGTGGTAATGTTTTCGATGAACATGACCTTATTTAAAACTTTTTTCTCTATCTCATAGACAGGTGACAGTAGAAAGGAGGTCATCATGGCAGAATTACAAGAATATAAATGTCCGAATTGCGGCGGTGCTCTTGAATTTAACAGTTCTATCCAAAAAATGAAGTGTCCTTATTGTGATACCGAGTTGAATATGGATAGTTTGCAGGCATTAGATGAAGCATTAAAAAATCAAGCCGATGAAGATCTAACGTGGACTTCTCAAGCTGGTGGTGAATGGGAAAGTGGCGAGACAGATAACATGTCCGTCTATGTCTGTAAGTCTTGTGGCGGTGAAATTGTCGCTGATGAATCAACGGCAGCCACATCCTGCCCATTCTGTGACAATCCTGTCGTTATGATGGGACGCTTTTCTGGTGATTTAAAGCCAGACTATGTCATTCCCTTTAAATTGGACAAAAAAGCAGCCAAGGAAAAACTAAGTAAACACCTTGTGGGGAAAATCCTCCTCCCCAAGGTCTTTAAAGACCAAAATCACATCGATGAAGTCAAAGGACTTTATGTCCCATTTTGGCTTTTTGATACAGAAGCGGATGCAGATATTCAGTATCAGGCAACTAGAGTGAGAAGCTGGAGTGATAAGGACTACAACTACACCGAAACGAACTACTTTTCTGTTCTTCGTTCTGGTCAGTTAGGTTTTGAGCGAATCCCAGTTGATGGTTCAAGCAAATTAGATAATCAATTGATGGAATCCATTGAACCCTTTGATTTTTCAGAAGCTGTTAATTTTCAGACTGCATACTTAGCAGGTTATCTGGCAGACAAGTATGATGTTGGTGCTGAGGAAAGTCTTTCTCATGCCAATCGCCGTGTCAAGCAAAGTACAGAAACTGTCTTTGCAAACACGGTCACCAATTTCGATACCGTTGTTGCAGAATCATCAAATATCCGACTAAAAAATGGCTCGACCAAGTATGTACTTTATCCAGTTTGGATCTTAAATACAACTTGGAATGGTAAAAAATTTGTCTTTGCCATGAATGGTCAGACTGGTAAATTCGTCGGCGACCTGCCATTAGACAAACAAGCTTATAGACGTTGGCTGATTGGTATTGGCGTGGCGGCAAGTTTAGTTAGTTATGCGGTAGCATGGCTAATCAACTTACTGTGAGAAGGAGGATCAGACTATGTTGAAGAAATTCATAACTTTACTGACAACCCTTCTGCTTTCCTTGCTCATGATTGGAACCGTCTGTGCAGAAGAAGAAACCAGCTATATTCGCGATGAAGTTTCCGCCTTTTCCAGTGAGGAAATTGCCGAGATTAATAAAGCCGCCAAAGAGATTGATGAGCGCTATCACTTCAAAGTCTACTTTCTGGCAGCCAAGTCAGCAGGTGAAGATGGCATTCAAGCCTATGCTGAAAAGATTTATCAAGAAGCTGCAGGGACAGCCGAAGGCGTTCTCCTTGCTGTCGATGAGGAAAAGGACGAGTGGATCGTCTATTATGCTGGAAATGCTGAAGAAAAGCTAGGCGAAAAGAGTGACGACATACTTTGGGAAGCTTTTGAGAGCGGTGAAAACAATTATAGCTGTGTCCGGTATTATCTCAATAAGGTGGTCAAGCTTCTCGATTCATCAGCCAATAAGTTACTGGTAGATGATGCCGACTTGCTGAAGCCAGAGCAAGAAAAAGTCTTGCTAGAAAAGCTCGAAGACATTAGTCAGCGCCAAAAATGTGATGTCGTTGTCGTAACCGTCAAGAGTCTGGAAGGAAAGAGCGTCCAAGACTTTGCAGATGATTACTTCGATTACAACGGCTACGGCCAAGGGAAAAACCACGATGGTCTTCTTCTCTTAGTCAGTATGACAGAACGAAAATGGCACATTTCAACAACAGGCTACGGCATCACTGCTTTTACCGATGCTGGCTTAGATTATCTATCAAAGCAGTTCTTGCCTGATTTAAAAGATGGTGACTACAATGCTGCTTTTACAACCTACGCTGAGCAGTGCGATGACTTTCTGACGCAAGCCAGAAAAGGACAGCCTTATGATGTGCATAATCTCCCCAAGGAACCTTTAGATTGGTACTGGATTCCTGGGGCTCTGGCTATCGGTTTTGGTATCGCCTATCTCATCGTAACAGGAATGAAAGGTCAGCTCAAATCCGTCCATTATCAAACCGGAGCCGCTGATTACATCAAGAAAAACAGCCTTCAGATTACCAATTCTCAAGAATTCTTCCTCTTCTCAAAGGTAAGCAAGCAACCAAAACCAGAACCTAGCAGCAACTCTAGTTCTGGTGGTAGCACCACACATACGTCTTCATCAGGCAGAAGTCACGGAGGAAGTGGCGGAGGATTTTAGAATCATGTCAATAGATAAAGCGGTCGAAGCAAGAATCTTCGACCGCTTATTTAATTGACAAAAAAACATTGTTCTGCAGTCGCTGCAAGTTTATAAAGGGTCTCTCAAGAACTCCTTAACCGAGGCAAAATAGTCTTCCCGCTCACTGATTTCTCGCAAGAGATCGTGATTGTGGGTATGGTGAATGCCATTGACTATGCTTTCCTCATAAATTTCGTAATAGGGCAACTGGAGCTCACGCGCTATTTCCAACTCCTGCTCAACATCGTAGGCGACTCTACACAAGTCCACATCCTTCAGACCGGTCTCATCAATTTCGATGATAGCATACTGGGCTCGCAGATCCTGCCGCAAAGTCGCGTCCAAAAAGAAGGGCTGTCCGATGGAGCCTGGATTGATAACCAGCTGGCCCTTAGTCCCATAGCGAAGAAATTGCTGGTGGATGTGGCCGTAGATGGCAATGGCCGCTTCATTTCCCTCAAAGAGTCGGTCAAAATCGGCCTGTTCACCGATATGAATCAGCTCCCGACCCCAGTTTTTATCCGGCAAGTGGTGGCTGACTGCAATTTTCAAACCTTCTACTTCTGTCAAAACTTGCAGAGGTAAATCTTGCATACGGTCAATTTCTTCTGGACAAATTTCCTCCAAGATAAAATGGCAGAGCCTGGTCAAGTAAAGATGGCTAGGGCGGGACAAGTCCAGCTTGCCGTGCAGGGCACGCCAAAGGCTATCTTCCCAATTCCCCCGAACCTGTAGGCTGATGGGCAACTGATTCAGTCTGTCCAGAATATTACGCCGACCAGTCCCTGGCATGAGCAGATCCCCCAAAAACCAATAATCTGTCACCTGCTTGCTTTCCGCATCCGCCAGTACTGCTTCCAAGGCTGTTCTATTCCCATGCACATCTGATAATAAGGCAATTTTTCTTTTCATCGTATCTTTCTCTTTCTATACAAGAAATATTATAACAAAGATCAAAAAAACTTCCACTCAAAAAACATTGAGGGAAGTTTTATATATACAAACGAGTATTAATCCACCGACTTGAGAGCTTCTAGCATATCTACCCGTCTGAGATTGTAATTGACCATATAACCTAAAAGGATTAGGATGCCCATGATGGAAATGACTGGAATCAGGTAAACCGTAAAGGACACTTCTGGATTGAAAAGAACATTTTCCGGTGCAATCATCTGCAACAGGAAGCTGTGGAGCGCCTTCCCAGCAAAGATTCCGACCACAATGCCAATCAGTGAGAGGACTATCGTTTCACGATAGATGTACAGAGTTACTTCCTTGTTATGGAAGCCCAGTACCTTGATGGTAGACAACTCTCGAATCCGCTCAGAGACATTGATCGTAGTCAAATTATAAAGGATGACCACTGCTAAGAGAATGGAGACTAAAGTTAGAATCTGCATGACCAAGCCCAAAGATTTGACAGCTGCATTAATCGACTCTATCACTTCAATATCCTGTACGACGGTTTGAACACCAGTCTCTTTCATAAAATCAGCAGCTCTGGCCTGAATATTCTTGCTTGAAGGATTTTTGAGCTTGACTAGATAGGCATTAATCGCAAAATCTCGGGCAAAAACCTTTTCATAATAGGTTTGATTCAGGAAAAGAAAGTGGCCTGCATACATTTCTGAGATACCTGAAACCTTTAGTTTGTAGGCCTTCCCTTCATCAGATGTCAGTTCAATGCTGTCTCCGACCGATACATTTAAAACAGTCGCCAGTTTTCTTGAAAGAACAATGCCATTATCTGAAAGGGGCAATTTTTGCCCACTTTGACTATCGTAGAGCTCCATAAAACCTTTAAAGTCATTGTTTTTTGACACAAACATAGCAATGGACTGCTCATCTTTGAGACCCTTGATGGTTTTGGTAAAAGTCTCACGGTAAATGCCTTGGGAGCCAGATACTTTGTCTGATTTCAAGGCTTGAATCAGAGACTGTTCTTCTGCTTGACTGTTACGATTCTTTTCCACAACAATCATATCATACTGAAAAATTTCCCCGAATTGCCGCTCTGCAATTCCTCCCAGAGAGGAAGAGATGCCTAGTCCTGCAAAGAGCAAAGCGACGGAACCAGCCACCCCAAAGATGGTCATAAACATACGCAACTTGTAGCGAAAAATGTTGCGGGCAGTCACTTTTTGAGCGAAGCTGAGACGACGCCAGATAAAGCCGATTTTTTCCAACAGAATGGTTGAACCCTTGCTTGGAGGCTTGGGTAAAAGCAGCTGAGCTGGCTTTTCTTTCAACTCCTTGTGGGCAATGTAAAGTGCTGGTACAACACTGCAAATAAGAGAGAGGACTAGGGCAGCCAAACTAATTTGCCAGTAGAAATCTAGTCTAATCGCTGGGTAGGTCGAGGTTTTGAAGAGTGACTTCCCAAGGATATAGGGCAGAAAGTAGGTTCCTGCAAGAATACCCAAAATCGTTCCCAAGACACCTGCAATTAAACCATAGACAACAAACTTTTTGATGACATCTCTGTTTTCGTAGCCCAAGGCCCGAAGAATTCCTGCGTTCATGCGTTCCTCACTCACAAAACGTGTCATCGTCGTCATGGTTACCAAAGCTGCCACTAAGTAAAGTACAATTGGAAAGACATTCCCGACCGAGGACATACCGCTGGCACGAGTTGCTGTTATCTGATACTCTGTGTCTCCCGGAAAGTTGCGTCGGGTATAGACATGGTAACTTGGAAGCGATAGACCAGCAGCTTCTTCTTTAGCTTTTTGAATCTCTGCCTGTCCCGTTTTAATCTTGCTCTCTGCCTCTCCCTTTTGCTGAGCAAACTCAGCTTTTTTCTCATCTAGGCTTGCTTGAGCTTGGTCAATCTGCTGCTGGCCTGCTGCTAACTGTTCTTTGGCTTGGGCCAGCTGATTGACGCCAGACCGATATTCAGCTTTTTTACTTTCAAGACTGACTAATCCTGTCTGATATTGATTTAAGCCAGCATTATAGGCCGCTTGTTTACTTTCAAACTGGGCGGCAGCCTCCTGGTACTGGCTTAAGCCAGATTGATAGGAAGCTTCCTGAGCTTGGTAGGTTGTAAGTGCCGTCTGATATTGGACATTGCCAGCTTCTAGTGCCTGCTGGGCAGCAGCCAATTCTGTTTCCTTAGCGGCAATTTCTTGCTGGGCAGCAGCAATTTCCGGAAAATCAGCAGGATTACCACCTTGAGTCTCAATAACCGCAAGCTGCGCCTGCAGCTGAGATTTGGCAGCTTCCAATTCGACCTGACCTCGGCTGAGACTAGCTTGGGCTGTATCCAAGTCCGCCTTTTTACCCTCTAAGATTTGCTGAGCTGCCATCAGGGGTGCAAGCGCCGCATCTAATTGTGCCTTGTTTTGATTCAACTGACTTTGACCTGTAGCAATTTGCGGAGCTACTGCATCCAGCTGAGCTTTTGAAGCGGCAAGTACCTGTTCAGCCTCAGCAAGCTGGGTAGCAGCCTGACTTAGTTTTCCTTCATTTTCAGCAATTTGCGACTGAGCCTGGTTTAAATCAGTTTGTTTCTGATTGATTTGATTTTGCCCATCCGCCAGCTGATTTTCATCATCTATTAGACTTTGCTGAGCTTTTTGCAAATCGGCCTCACCGTCCTGAATCTTCTTCTTAGCTGCTGACTGGATTTCTTCCAAACGATTTTCTGCATTATCTGCGACCAGTTTTTCCAAGTCTTTTTGATGTTTTTCCAGTTTGGTTCGATAGTTAGGCCCAAAAGAATTCAACCCCTTTAAATCCGTATAAGTCAAACGGGCAAGAGTATAGACTTGACTATCAAAAGCTTGAGGCAGCACAAGGGCGTAGCCAGACAAGGTCCCATTTCCGACATTGGTATTGCCAAAATTAACAGTGGAACCCAGCTCTCCTGAGTTAACAAATCCAGTAATAGTAAAGCTGTGCTGAGTCAGAAGTTGATTTCCGCCATTCTTTTCGTTTACAGTAATCTTATCTCCGATTTTGTAACGGTCCTGAAAAGAGCTGAGCAGTGCAATTTCTCGGTCATTTCTTGGATATTTACCAGAAACCAGCTTAAATTTAGAAATATTATCTGGCTTAGAAAAGACCCGAAGGGCTTGATAGGATTCACCAATCACAGCATCTGTAAAATAACCGTACTCCACCTGAACGCCATCTATCTCATCTAGCTCTTTCTGGTCTTCCTTACTAATCCCATAGTCAGAAATAAGAGCTAAATCCATGGTGTTAAGACTGGCGAGATAGCGACTGGCAGACCGCTCAATATCAGGACCAGATGTCTTGAGCCCAACCAAAGCAAAAGCGCCCAGCATCATCAGACTCATAATAGAAATAAAGCGTCCTCTTGACTGACGAAAGGAGAGCCAGATATCTTTATTAAGAATTGATTTTCTCATATACTCACCCCGCTAATACTCCAGACTGGCAATATCCTGAGTCCTAGCATTTAAAGTAACGGACTGGATTCGGGCATCATGCATACGGATAACCCGATCAGCAATAGGAGCCAAAGCAGCATTGTGGGTTACGATGATGACGGTCGCCCCTTGCTTGCGGGACATGTCCTGAAGAATCTGAAGAACCTGTTTACCAGTTTTGTAATCCAAGGCCCCGGTCGGCTCATCGCAGAGCAAAAGCTTGGGATTTTTGGCTACTGCCCGAGCGATAGAGACCCTCTGCTGCTCTCCACCTGAGAGCTGGGCGGGGAAATTATTGATTCGTTTCTCCAAACCAACTGCCGTCAAAGCCACTATCGGATCCTGGGCATCCTTGACAATTTCAGAAGCTAGCTCCACATTTTCCTTGGCTGTCAGATTGGGAACCAGATTGTAAAACTGAAAGACAAAACCCACATCATTGCGGCGGTAGTCAGTCAACTGATGAGAGGTGTAATCAGCAATATTCTGGCCGTCTATCAAAATCTGTCCCTCATCATTGGTATCCATGCCACCCAAGATATTGAGGACGGTTGACTTGCCAGCACCAGACGCTCCTAAAATAATAACCAGCTCTCCTTTTTCAATTTCAAAAGAAATATCATTGTTCGCAATAATTTCTGTATCGCCTGTTTGATAGCGTTTAAAACTATTTTTTAACTCAATGTAAGCCATCTCCTCATCCCTTTCATTCTTTATAACTAGCAGATTTTATTAAATGAACAACATGTTGATTATTTATCAAAGATATTATATAATGGAAACAAGTGAATTGCAATAGTCAGAAATCAACAAAGTGTTGATTTAATAAAAAGGAGCAAAGATGGCCCAAAAACGCCAAACATCCACCAAAGAAGACATCAAGGAAGCTCTAATCCAGCTGCTTTCAGAAGAAAAATTCGAAAATATTTCTGTCAGTAAACTCTGCAAGCGAGCCGGTATTAATCGCGGAACTTTTTATCTGCATTACATTGATAAGTATGATATGATGGAGCGCCTCAAAGAGGAAATTATCTCCCAGCTACGCAGCCTTTTTGAAGAACATGCAACATCTCCCCGAGAGCTGATGATGGCAAATTTCCAAAATCTCAAGGAAAATGAGCGCCTGATCAATGCCGTGGCAAAAAGCAAATATATCAACTTTCGGGAAACCATTCGAGAATTCATGACTAGCATTATCCTCAGTGAGCAACAAACTGCCAGTACCGAGGCCTTTCTCCGAGAAAATTTCCGAGCTCCAGAGAAATATGCCCTGGAGATTTTCCTATCCAGCATCGAGGGAATTGTCTCTCTCTGGATTACAAGCGGTGCTCAGGAAAGTCCGCAAGAAATCACTGACATCATCCTCAATACCTATGACTACAGTCAGTGGTACTGAGATAGGCATTCAGTTTATTTTTTATTATAGGCTTAGCTTCACTCAGAATATGTGTGAACTAAAAAATCTAGTAAGTTCATCATTTGTAAAAATCCCTTCAATCATTCGATTGAGGGGATTTCTGGCTTCTATTTCTTTTTAGATTTTTTCAAAACGTAGATAATAACACCCAAAAGAATAACACCAATAATTCCTAAGAATGTGACTTGCTCACCAGTGGATGGTAAGAATTTGCTCGTCTTTTTAACATCAGGGCTTGGTTTTTTATATTGAATTTGATAGCTTGAAAAATGGCTTGTCGTGAAATGGACTGTTCCATTTTCATTTACAGTAAACTCAAATTTTTCAGCTGGCTTGCCGTCTTTAAGGGCATAGACTCCTTCTACAGTCGCTCCCTTGCGGATTGGCATGGTCACCAGAGTAGGGCTGACCTGATGGACTGGCTGAACTTGCGGGTCTGTCAGCTTGATGTCATAAGTATCTGCATTTTGGTCGTCTGTGTTTACTTTAGTCACAGATAGTTTCAGGCCTGCCTTGACCAAGTCAGCATTTTTCAGACTGATACCTGTCGCATCGTCTACCAAACTATCAATAACCTGCTGATCAGTAGAAGGTTGGGAGCTGGAACTGCTGGTGCTGGAGGTAGATGAGCTGCTGGAAGAAGTGCTCGTCTCTGTAGAAGAGCTAGATGATGAGCTGCTGGAATCAGACGGTTTTGTCTCAGCTTCTTTAATCTTAGCTTCCATTTCTGCTTCCAGAGCTTTCATTTCTTTGAATACAGCTTCTGCTCTGGCTATGCTTTCAGCAGTCACTTGAGCAGATGAATCTTCTAATCCCGCATTGGCAAGGTCCAAACCGGCCTGTTCTTCAATCATTTTGGCTTCTAAAGCCTTCCACTTATCCTGTATAGAAGTGCCAAAGAGCTCCTGATGTTTAGCCGCCATATCATAGATATGAGATGCTACCCAGTACCAAGAGTCTGGACTGTAGCTAGTTGTGTTGACCTTATAAGCACCATAAGTATCTGTGATATTACCATTGTAAGGAAGATAAGGGGAGAAGCGCGGACTGCCTACTGCCAGCCACATAGTACCGCCACCCATGCTGGCAGGCATATTGTCTTTGAGTTGGAAAACATGGGCTTCCATAACGTTCGGATTGCCTAGTGGATATTTGTAAACGGGATCTACTGAACCGCGCTGAGGGATGCCCTTACCGTCCAGTTCCATCTGATCTAAAGGCTTGAACTGAGTGCCTTCAAAACGGTTGCGCTGCATTTTCATGACATCAGCCACTGAGATTTTCTTATTCGTGCTGTGCATGAGATCAAAGTAGGCATCGTTATAAGAAATCGGTGCATCCGGATCTAGACTGGTAATCCCTGCCCAAGCGCGAGAACGGTCTGCTTCTGCCATAGGCGGGTTGTAGGATTGAGAAATGTGGAATTTCCCGTCGATTTCCTTATAAGAATCGGCCTTCTTGGCTACTTCTTCTACACCTTCAGAGGCAATGACATTTTCTGTATCAGCAAAGTCGACACTGCCTAAGAAGAAGGTATTAGGAAAGACTGCGTATTTGTCATCTGGAAACTTGATAGCCACGTACTGGTGCCCAGACAAGATTTCCATATACCAGACGCCAGTCTTATCAGCAATGGTGATGATATTGCCCTCAGCAGCACCTTGCTCAGTTACAATTTTCCCCATCAGCTCTACCCCTTCGCGAGCCGTCTTGACATGAGGCAGGACTACAGTGGTTAAGATAGACTCGGCCAATCCCTTCTCCACATAAGGATCCACCTTTTGAATAGCCTTATTGGCCTTAGCTGAGACAGTCGCTGAGATGGAGACACCATACTCATTAAAACCAACCTCATCGTAGATTCCATCTGCAGGGGTCACATCTGAAACAGAAGTATATTTATAGCTTTCAGCAGGCAGGGTCCATTCAAACCCATTGACCTGATCGACTAATTTTTCGCCTGCTGCATTAGTCTTTCGCTCATGAACCAGAAAGACCTTATTATGGTTTGGCTCCAAATCTTCTGTCCGGCCATAAAGAGTTGAGCCGTCTGTTGTTAAGTTCTTGCCGACGATAAAGCCTGTACAGGCCTCTACTATCTGAAAAGGAAGCAGGAAAATCGTCAAGAGAGCAAGAAGTGAACGAAAAAGTACTTTTTTCATACATTTCTCCTTTATTTTGTATATTTTTTGTAGAATTGTAATACCACACTTAGTATACTATTTATAATATTATAATGCAAGCGGTTTCAAGAAATCTATTTTCAATTTTTTTGATAACTAGCCAATTGACTTTTTCTTAAAAAGATAAATATATAAAAAAGCCAGAAAGCAACATTGAACCGCACCCCAAAAGTTAGACAGAAAAAATCTAACATTTGGGGTGTTATTTTTATGAAA
>NZ_JPEN01000100.1 GCF_000767835.1 Streptococcus sinensis
GGTAAGGTGGTAGAAGGCAATACCAATATTGTTTACTACTATGATCTTGTTCCCGATGTACCAGAAAAGAAATATGGTGATGTTACTGTCGAGTATAAGAACAAAGACGGCGTGACCATTGCACCGAAAGTGNGAGTACGGTAATGTTGTTGTTGATTACCAAGATAAGAAAGGCAACACCATTGCACCACGCATTGTTGACACACCAACAGCGAAAGTAGGAACAGCTTACGATACAACAGATCATAAGCCTGTGACAATCGTGTCATCTAATGGTAAGACATACCGTATTGACCCTACAGCTACACAAGGACAAGAAAGCGGTGAGGTTGTCAAGGGAACAACTCGTGTTGTCTATGTCTATGATGAAGTACTCGGTGATGTAACAGTTCATTATAAAGATGAAAATGGCAAAGTCATTAAGGAACCAGAAAAAGATACAACTGGTGCTCCAATCAACACCCTCTATGACACTCGTGATCATGCTCATAAGACAATCACTACTCAGGATGGACGTGTTTATGAAATCATTCCTGAAAAGACTATCGGTCTAGAGCAAGGTCGCATTGTGGAAGGTAATACAGATGTTACTTATATCTACAAAGAAGTGTTTGGTGATGTCCTTGTTCACTATGTGGACGAGTCTGGCAACAAGATTAAAGATGATGTAACGGACACTGCTCAAGCAAGAGTCGGTGAATCATACGATACGACTGATAACAAACCGAACGCTATCAAGCACGGCGACAAAGTTTACAACATTGTACCTGAAAAGACCAA
>NZ_JPEN01000037.1 GCF_000767835.1 Streptococcus sinensis
CACATCGAAGCTACCAGCATTTGAATCTACATTTGTAATAGTGAGGGTGCCTTGGGGAGTGTCATCTACTGCTCGAGGCGCTCTCGTTTCTGCCTCTGAGACTGCTTTTGCTTCTGAGCGAATTTTGCTTTCAATAGTGTTTTCAGCAAGTTTGGAAGCTTCTTCACTTGCTGTTTCATCTTTGTTTTGAGCGGATTTATCTGTTTCAGGATTGATTTTAGGTTCCTCAGCTGTCTCTGAGACTCCTGCAGCTGATTCTTTTTGCTCTTCTATAGATGAAGTTGTAATCGCTCTTTCATCTTGACTCGAAGAATTCGCAGATGCAGTAACAGCTTGCTTGCTTTCAGAATCCTGCTCTGAAGAGATTTTTGGCAACTCTGATTGCTTTGATGCATCTGGGTTCGTCACTGCAGCCGACGGCTCAACTTGCTGCCTATCATTTACTGTGTGACTTGCTTCCTCAGCAAATACGCTATTGGCACTTGCTGCTAATAAAATAGCCGTGCTGGCCAGATAAACAAATCCTTTAGTTTTCATATTTCTTTCCGTCCTCATTAATGATTCCTATTTTTATTGTAACATAATATGATAGTTTCGTATCATTTTTATCAGCCTCTATTCAAAAATTGTCCCTATTATTTCATTCGTAAAAAAATATAAAAATGAGGCTGAGACAAAAAGATTTCAATTTTTAAAAATCTTAATTATTAAGCCCTTCAAATCTATAANATCTGCTTTTTAATGCTCTGTAATATACTTATAAACTTCTTGGCCTGCTACTGCTCCATCCCCAACAGCTGTGGTAATTTGACGCAGGTCTTTCTGACGGACATCACCAATGGCATAGATGCCGTCAATAGCTGTTTTCATATGCTGATCCGTGACAATCCAGCCAGCTTCATCGCAGATTCCTAGATCTTTGACAAAATCGCTAACTGGATCTAAGCCGACATAAACAAAGACGCCGCCAAAATCTGCCTCACTGCTTTGCCCCGTTTTTACATTTTCAAAAACTACACTGGTTACCTTACGGTCATCCCCTTTGATTTCTTTTACAACTGAATCCCAGATAAAGCTGATTTTTTCATTGGCAAAGGCCCGCTCCTGCAAGAGCTTTTGCGCCCGCAATTGGTCACGGCGGTGAACAATCGTCACAGATTTTGCGAAGCGTGTGAGGAAAATCGCCTCCTCAACGGCAGAATCGCCACCTCCAACCACTAAGAGATCCTCATCACGGAAAAAGGCACCGTCGCAGACCGCACAATAGGAAACGCCGCGACTATTGTATTCTTCCTCTCCAGGGACTCCTAAATGACGGTGATTGGCTCCAGAAGCCAGAATCACTGTCTTAGTTTCAAAGACTTCATCCTCTGTGATGATTCTTTTATATTCACCCTGATCTTCAATCTTTTCAACCTGACCAAAGAGGTGTTCAACACCTAGATTTTCTAAAGGTTCAAACATTTTCTCAGCCAGTTCTGGTCCGCTGATATGGGCATAACCAGGATAATTTTCAATCTCCGCAGTATTATTCATCTGGCCGCCGTAAATACCGCGTTCAAGCAGGGCTACTTTAAGATTACTTCTAGCTGCATAGAGGGCTGCTGTCATTCCTGCGGGACCAGCCCCAATAATAATTGTATCGTACATCGTTTTTCCTTTCTCTTTGTTGTAACTATGATTAGTCTAACAAAGCTCCTGATTTTTTACAAGTAATTAAGCTTTGAAAACAATCAGCAGACCCAAAACTGCAAAAGACAAAACCGGAATCGTCATAATCGCAATCAAGAGAACATCGTAAAGATGACTTTGACGCTCTTTAGCAGTCTTATCCTTGCGGCGAATCATACGCAGGCCGATCCACAAGCCATCAACAATCCCTACAGCAATAGTAGTATAAATAAGACTTTCGATATAGAGAGAAAAAATCTGATTTAACATGTCAACTCCTCAATAATCAATTGCATTCTTAGTAGCCTTTAAAAAGACTCTGGTCGAAAACAAACTCAGCTGGTCTAGCCAACTGAGCCTTCACATCCTCTATTATATCAAATATATGTCCGTTTGTAACTAGCAAAGAATTCTTTAGTCCTTGCTTCCTTGGGATGATTGATGAGCTCTTCTGGACTCCCCGACTCAATAATATGCCCCTTATCCAGAAAAAGCACTCGATCTGCTACCTGGGAAACAAAAGATATATCATGGCTGACCAAAATCATGGTTTGTCCTGCTTTAGCAGCGTCGGCAATGGATTTCTCTACCTCACCGACTAACTCTGGGTCAAGGGCTGAGGTCGGCTCATCTAGCAAGAGAACATCTGGCTTCATGGCCAAGGCCCGCGCCAAAGCCACCCGCTGTTTTTGACCTCCTGATAAGTGCTTGGGATAATGATTCTCACGGTCAGACAGGCCAACCTTTGCCAACTCTTCCTTGGCAATTTTAGTCGCTTCTTGGTCAGACAGCTTCTTGACTACCAGCAGACCTTCCTTGACATTTTCCAGAGCTGTCCGACGGGAAAATAAATTAAACTGTTGGAAAACCATGGCCAATTTTCGACGCAGAGTCAAAATCTCATCTGGTGAAATGGTTGAAAAATCCACCTTGAAGTTATCAATTTCAATCCTTCCGCTATCTGGCTTCTCCAAATAATTGAGACTGCGCAGAAAGGTTGACTTACCAGCACCTGAGGAGCCTATTAGAGCAATAACTTCGCCTTTTTGAATTTCCAAACTCAGATTATCCAAAACCTTTTGGCTAGAAAATTCCTTACTTAACTGGGAAATTTTAATCATTAAATCCTACCTCCTTGCGCTTGCTCCATTTTGTCCAGATTAGCTGGCGCCTTAATATCCATAGCCTTTTCAATCGCACGACCGATTTGCTCAATCACGATATTGACAATCCAGTAAATAATCGAAACGGAAATGAAGCGCTCAAAATAACGATAATCCGAGCCACCGATAGCCTGAGCCTTAGCGAATACCTCTACGACACCCGCACTAAAGGCCAGAGAAGTCCCCTTGGTCAAGCCGATGAGGGAGTTAATCAGAGTCGGTGTTGCCACAACTGCTGCATTTGGAATGATGACCCTCAAATAGACTTGACGGTTGGTCATTCCCAGACTCCGAGCCGCTTCAATCTCACCTGCGTCCACCGAAAGAATAGCTGCCCGAATCGTCTCACTGGCATAGGCCGCTTCATTAAAGGCAAAGGCGATAATCGCAAAGACTGAGGCAGGGATGGCATTGATATTAAAAGCCGTGCCATATTTTTGATTGATGGCTTTCAACAGGAGTGGAATCCCGAAATAAGTCAGCATGAGCTGAACCAAAAGGGGCGTCCCACGGAGGAAGCTCACAAAGAGAGACTGAATAGGATACAGAATTCTTGTGCGGTTAATCTTGACCACTGCAAAAATCATGGCCAAGATGATGCCGAAAAATGCTCCACCCAGCGTCAACAAAAGTGTGACAGGCAAGGTTTTCAGAATCGCTGGAATCGCATCAAAAACAGCCCGTAGACTAAACAATTTGCCATCTGGAAGGAGCTTCAAGAGCTCTTCATACCAGTCCGCAGTTAGGATATAAGTTGTAAACATTATAGTTACTTCCCTTTCTCGATAATGGATTATTCTATCATAATTTCAGTCAGATGCAAACTATTTAGCATCAGGAAATAGCCAATCATTGAACCTCTTGTAGATAGCTGGAAAATTGCAATAAAATAGACCAGTAATCCTAGTCTATCATAGTTTCACTGGTCTTTAAAATATAATTTTTCTATATCCGCCATAGAAAGAATTTATGACTAAAATGTCTGGCGCTTAGCCTTGCGCTCTGCCCGACCACGTGCACGATTCTCTGCTCGCTTGGTCTTGCGGCGCTTTTCATTGACTGCCCATTGGATTTTCTTCTTGTAGCCTGGCTTGATTTTTTTCTTTTTCTTCTTGATCAGACCCAGCATCTCTGTATCCAGTTTTTCCCTAGTCTTCTCCCGATTAGCCCGGCGATCCCGATCATAGGTATCTTGAAATTCGCCATTTTTAATCATCTTAGGAGTAAACTTGATGCCCAGCTTTTCCAGCTCTCGAATATCCGAATCGTCACTCGGTTGATAGAGGGTAATGGCTGTGCCGGGAAGTCCATTTCGTCCCGTCCGACCAACCCGATGGACAAAGAAAGACAAATCCTGCGGAATAGCATCATTGATGACATGACTGACACCCTCGATGTCAATCCCCCGAGCCGCCAAGTCAGTCGCCACGATGTATTCAAAATCCAGATTCTTGACCTGATTCATGATACGCTTGCGCTCCCGCGGCGGGATATCACCGTGAATCTTAGCTACTTTTAGCCCTTGCACAGTCAGATAGGCCTGCAATTCATCCGCCCGAGTCTTGGTATTGACAAAAATCATAGCCAGATAAGGCTGGAGGATCTGACTAATCTCATAAATCTGGGCATTCTTATCCCGCCCCTTGGTTGACAGGAGCCAATTATCAATGGTATCGGCGATCACTGTCTTGGTCTTAATCTGCTCCATGACTGGATTAGACAGGTATTTTTTCAAGAAAGGCTGGAGTTTCTGCGGAATGGTAGCCGAAAAAACCAGAAACTGCAATTCTTTGGGCAGACGAGCTGCAATCCGGTCGACCGTCTCCAAAAAGCCCATGTCCAACGTCATGTCGGCCTCGTCCACGACAAAGGTATGAGCCTTGTGGATAGCCAAATCACCTGACTCAACCAAGTCATAAATCCGCCCCGGTGTTCCAATGACGATATGGGGCTGGCTAGACTCTAGCTTGCCAATCTGACGAGCCTTGTCAGTTCCGCCTACATAGTTGGCCACCCGAATCTCTTGCTCTGAAAAGCTAGCCAGCTGACGGGCAGCCTGATAGATCTGGGTTGCCAATTCTCGACTGGGTGCTGTAATCACTGCTTGGACACTGTCAGCCTTTTCGTCCAGCTCTTGGAAGATGGGCAGCAAGAAGGTGTGCGTCTTGCCTGATCCTGTCTTGGATTCACCGACCAAGTTTCGGCCAGATAAAACAACGGGAATCAGCTTTTCCTGAACCTCCGTCGCCTCCACAAAGTTCAGGTCCTTGAGGGCTTCCTGAATATAATCTTTAAAGTTAAATTCTGTAAATTTCATTTTTTCCTCTGTTCACTCTTAATCTTATCCATTATACCAAAAAAATATCTTTTCTGCTCAGCTCAGGACGAGAAAAGGCGGGCTTGCGCCCACCTTCACATCACAAATATAGAATTGCCAAAGTTAGCAAGCTAGCTAAGAGGCCTACTCCCCAGAAGAAGAAGTCAACCTTCCATTCACTCCAAGGTTGGCCATGACCAGAAAAGCCACCCAACTCAAAGTGGTGATGGACCGGGGTCATACGGAAAATCCGCTTGCCGCCAGTCAACTTGAAATAAGTCACCTGCATCATGACAGAAGTCGTTTCAAAGACATAGACGATTCCGATAAGAAGCAAGGTCCACTCTTGGTGCAGAGCAATCGAGATTGCGGCTAGCATCCCCCCCAGAGCCAAACTTCCCACATCTCCCATAAAGATCTTGGCTGGCTTATGATTAAAGGTAAAGAAGCCCAGCAAGCCGCCAATCATACTGATGATGACAATCAAAATGTCAAAACGCTTTTGCTCCACAGCAATCACTCCATAGGCTACCAAGCTAATCGCAACGGAGATACTGGCCAAACCGTCAATTCCATCGGTCAAATTCACAGCATTGGAAAAGCCAACCAGCCAAAAGAGGACGAAAAAGATATAGAGGAAGCCCAGATGCACTGGAATAGTAAAAACATTGAGAAAGTCGCCTGCTCCGTGCTGATTGTAAAAGAAGTAAAAGACGACTCCGCCAACCAACTGCAGAAACAGTTTCTGTTTAGGATTGAGCCCCTCATTGATTTTACGGAAGACTTTGAGGAAATCATCCAAAAAGCCAACGATTCCATAGAGGACCAAGATAAAAAGAATCATAATCAGGCTGTTGGACAGCTGATGAGCAACCAAAGCTGTTACAAAACTAGCCAAAACCGAAGCAACCAAAAAGACGGTTCCCCCCATCGTTGGCGTTCCAGCCTTAGCCTGATGCTGCTTGACATCCTCATGCATCTGTTGCCCTGATATACGCGCCTTGTGATAAAAATGGATAAAAGCAGGAATCCCAACAATCGTTAGGATAAAGGTTAAAATTCCTGCAATAATTGCTGTTAACATGCTAGTCTCCCAGTGTAATTGTAATTTTTTTCAAATCTTTCAGTGCTGTATTGACTTTCTCACTCTGCTTGACAATTTTTGAGCCTTCACCTTTAAAAGTGATTTCAAGCCCCTGCCACTCGGCAAATTGCTCAGCATTCTCCTTGGTCCAGCCATACATATCCGGTAAATCTTCAAATTTGTCAGTTAAAATTAAAATCTGTTGATTAGCCTTTAGTTTTTTTCCTTCTTTTACAGAAACCTTTTTGATGTCACTGCCTGTGCCTAAAATGATTGGCTGCACCAGATTACGGCGCAGTTCGTCAGCCAAGCCTCCTGGGCTAATTTGGTTTTTCAGCTTCAGTTGTTTGGTCAAACCATCAATAGACGGCATTTTGTAGGTCGTTTCTTTGTCAACTAATTCCAAAGCAGGGCTATCGCCAGTCAGATTTAAACTGTCTTTAAGAGCTACGGCTTCCTCTAAAACAGGGTTGACAACTTCCTGCCAGAAAATAGCCGAAAATTTGACTTCTGGCTGCTGGACAGTGACATACATGATGAAATCCGGGTCTTCGGCTGGTGTCATGGCTACAACGGAGTGAATATAATCATTCTCCCCTTCTAAGTAGCCCTTTTCCGATGCAATCTGAGCCGTTCCTGATTTAACAGCAACATTCTGCCCAGAAACCTTGATGACTGGTTCGCCACCGATATTCAGTGTTCCATAATAAGGAACTGTTCCGACCTGAATCATATAATCCCGAGTCGTTTTCGCAGCTTTCTCTGAGACTGGATTGCCGACGATTTCCGGCTGAGATTTACGGGCACTGTCTGTTTTAGAATCATAGATAGCTGAGATAAATTTTGGCTCCAGCATCACACCATTATTTGAAATAGCTGAAAAGGCGCGCAGCATCTGAACTTGAGTCACCCCAATCCCCTGACCGAAAGCACTCATAGCAATGGTTACAGCATTATCATCAGGCAGGGCGCCATATTCCTCATAGCCCATACCGAAACGGGTCGGTAAGCCAAATTTGAATTTCGACAGATAATCCAGCCACTTCTCATTTCCCATGGCTTGCTCAATGCGCGTCATACCGATATTACTAGAGAAGATAAATCCTTGGGCATAGGTCAGGACTTGCCCTGTTGATAGGCCTGAGTTTACATCCCAGTCACGAATGGTTGCATCCGCAATCTTATATTCCGTGTTGTCATAAGTACCATTAGGATTAAAAGTGCCATTATCAATCGCCGAAGCCAGAGTCATCACCTTCATCGTCGAACCTGGCTCATACTGCGTCTGATAAAGGAAACTATTCCAGGTTTTTAAATGCTCTGCGTTCAAACCTTCCTTGGTATCGGCATTGTAAGTTGGGCGCTGGGTCGTGGCTAAAATTTCACCTGTTTTCGCACTGACCAAGGTTGCACTGACATATTTTCCTTTTGCAGTCTCCTGAAAAGCATCCATCCGCGTTTCCAAGTATGTCTGCAACTGGGCAGAAAGTGTGGTGTAGACATCTTTTCCATCTTCTGTTTTAACGGAAACCTGCTCAGATCCTGGGACAATATTTCCATTGCGGTCTTTTTCATAGGTGACAAGGCCATTTTGCCCCGCCAAAATCCGATTGAGCGACTGCTCCAGTCCCGAGGTTCCTTCAAGGGTTTTATTGCCCTCTTTGTCTTCCTGCAACTGGGCCTGCCCGATAAATTGGGATGCAAAAACGCCATTGCTGTAGCTTCGGTTAGGGCTTGTCGTAAAGTCCACTCCCTCAACCCCAGCAGCTTTCAGATCCTCCCGAATCGCACTCATAGTGCTATAGGTAACACCATTACCTTGGGAACCGAAAGAAACCTGCTTTAAGTTTTTTTGAGAAAGCTGCTGCTTGACATAGTCCTTATCCATTTCCAGATATTTGTTAAAAATATCAGCAACCTTATCATACTGCGACTCTTCTACATAAAGGATTTTCCCCGCAGCTGACTTATACTCTTTATCGATGACAGCATAAACATTATAGGTCGTTGCATCTTCCGCAATCGGAACACCATTTCGATCATAAATGGTTCCCCGCTTGGCCGCAACAACTACTGTTTTTTGGTGAACAATCTGGGCTCCCTCCGACAAATCAACGCCAAATTTTTGATCCGTTCCGATAATAATAGCAAAATTAATCAAAAAGATGAAAAAGAGAAAAATCGCCAACACACTCATGCTTTTTCCTACCCGTCGTCGATTGTACTGGGCAGTACGCCGATTTTTCAATGCATATTTCTTTATAGTAGTTAACATTTTATTCTTCATTCGTTGTGCTCACTGTTTTACGATTTCCCTTTTGGAGCTTCATATCCTGAGAACTAGCTAGCTGGGAAAGTCTTTCATAGCGTGTCAATTCATTGACTTCCTGCTTGATATCATCAAGCTCAGCCTGCTCCGACTCAATATTAGCATTGACTTCAGTCAAATCACGGTCAACCTGCAGCAGCTTTGTCTGCATAAAAACGATACTAACCGCAAGGATAATCGCTGTTAAAATAATGGAACCATAGAAGGCTTTTTCAACTCGGGAAAATTTTCGAATACGATTTTGAATAGAATGATTTTTTTTATCTGCCATGAAACTTACTCATGTACCTTCCTAGCCACGCGCAGTTTAGCAGAATGAGCGCGATTGTTGGCTTCTAATTCTTCTTTACTTGGTAAAATCGGCTTGCGGCTTACCAGTTCTAGCTTGGGCTGCAAATCATCTGGTATGAAAGGCAGACCTTTTGGAACATCTACGGTTGAGGCTTCTTTAAAAAGCTGTTTGGTCAGACGATCTTCCAGCGAATGAAAGGTAATCACTGAAATACGACCCCCCACTGCCAACAAGTCAATGGCCTGCTGAATGGATTCATCGGCCGCTCCCAACTCGTCATTGACTTCAATCCGAATAGCCTGAAAAATCTGCTTAGCTGGATGACCTTTTTTCTTCAGGTCCTTAGCAGGTTTGGCTGATTTGATAATCTCAGCCAGCTCTGTCGTCGTTTCGATTGGTTTGATGCTCCTCGCCTGCTCAATCTTACGGGCAATCTGCTTGGAAAACTTATCCTCTCCGTATTTGAAAAAAATACGGACCAAATCATGATAAGAATACTGATTCACAACTTGGTAAGCTGTCAAAGCAGCATCTTGATTCATCCGCATATCCAAAGGCGCATCCTGCTTATAAGAAAAACCACGCTCCCGCTCATCCAGCTGCGGACTAGATACGCCCAAGTCGTAACAAATCCCATCGATTTTCTCAACTCCTGCTTCATTCAGACGAGTCTTGAGATTGCGGAAATTATCCTTGATAAAGGTCACCATTCCCCGCTCAATGTAGGGAGCCAGACGTTTTTTGGCATTGTCAATCGCAGCCTGATCTTGGTCAAAAGCATACAAATGCCCCTTTTCCCCCAGCTTGCTCAAGAGATACTCGCTGTGACCAGCTCCGCCCAAAGTCGCATCAACATAGATGCCATCTGGATGAACAGCAAGCTGGTCAATCGTTTCGTGAAGAAGTACTGTAATGTGATGAAATTCTTTTGTCATATCTTATCTATTATACCACACTCAGACCCAAAAAATCATAAAAAGAGAATTGAACACGACAAAGGTATGAAAAAGTCTGCGGTCGTAAAACGAGAAAAACTGACTGTTGTTATCGTATCTTTTACAAAAAATGAACGGATGGCAGTGACAAACTACTAAGCAAGCACTCATTTTCGCAGTGTTGCATGCCGAGTAACCATTACAAAAGGCCTAGAATCAGCGTTTTAAACGCGGTTCTAAGCCTTGCTTTTAATGACTTTCGGTCTTTTCTCTTATGATTCTGGATCATCCAGACTGCGGCCGTGAAGACCTTTCTCACGCTGGATTTGACGCAGCTTTTCAGGCGTTATATCATTGCCAGCCTCGTCGACAATCTTGATGCCTTCAATGTGGTGGCGAACAGAGCGACGGTAGCCTTCGATATACTCTTCACGAAGCTTGGCCTGCTCTACCTTTTCCGCTCCAGTCAGACCGACTGTTTTTTTCTTTTTAGCCAGCTCATTAATACGGGCAATTTTTTTAGGATCCATAATTCTACCTCTCTTACCTTTTATTTCGTATTAATCTGATTAAACTGGGCCAGCTGTCCCGCTTTGGCTGTCAAAGAAGCTAGGAGAGCTAGGCGATTGTTACGTACAGCCTCATCATTAGCCATAACCATAGTATGGTCAAAGAAAGCGTCAATAACTGGACTGAGGGCAAAGAGTTGGTCCAAATTGGCAGCTAAGTCTGACGTCAGCTCCACTGCTTCAATGGCAGCTGCCAAATCTTTTTCCTCTTGATTTTCAAAGAGAGCTGGATTGACAGCTGTTTGACCTTGGGCTTTCTCAGCAAGATTAAAGACCCGAGACAGGCTTTCCACTGCTGACTTAAAGTTGTCTTTCTGAGCTTTTTCCGCTAAAAGCGCAGCTGTTTCTACCAAATCACGTACGACAAAGTGAGTTCTTTGAAGAACAGCTGTCACGATATCTTTTGGAATGCTGCGATCCATCATTTTCTCAACACGGGCACGGAAGAAGTCTAGCACGGCCTCTTGATTGTCATAGCTTAGGCTATCAAACTTGAGTCCGTAAAGTCGACCAAGAAGCTGAGCCAAGTCAATGTTCCAGCCAAACTTGTCCAAGATACGCACAACACCTTGAGTCGCACGGCGCAGAGCATAAGGGTCATTGGAACCGCTTGGAATCAGTCCAACTGAGAAGAAGGACAGAATGGTATCCAGCTTATCAGCCAGAGCCAAGACCGCACCGACCTTAGTATCAGGCAATTCGCCATCGGCTGAAGTCGGCATATAGTGCTCCCGAATGGCAGCTGCCACCGCAGCATTTTCACCAGCTAGAAGAGCATACTTCTCACCCATGATGCCTTGCAGCTCATCAAATTCACCAACCATACCAGTCAGCAAGTCAAACTTATAAATAGCCGCTGCACGAGCTAAGTCTGCCGTCTCCTCAGCATCCAATCCTGCTTCTTGCGCCAAGAGAGCCGCAATCTTGCCAGTCCGCTCCATATGCTCTGCTAGAGAGCCAATCTTTTCGTGGAAAGTCACATTACTCAGCTTTTCAACCAAGTCGGCAATAGCTAGTTTTTGGTCTTCCCGCCAGAAGAATTCCCCATCTTCCAGACGAGCCACCAAGACTTTTTCGTTTCCCTTGATGACATTTTCCAGATGCTCTGCATTCCCATTGCGGACAGAGATGAAGTGTGGTAAAAGCTTGCCTTCAGCATCGCGCACAACAAAGTAACGCTGATGCTCTTTCATGGAAGTTACCAAGACTTCCTCAGGCACCTCTAAATATTTGGCATCAAAATTACCTAGGAAAGCAGTTGGATATTCGACAAGATTCAACACTTCATTGAGCAAGTCTTCATCAATCTCGATAGAAACCCCGTGCTCCTCTTCAAGTGCTCGAATCTGCTCGACAATCATATTTTCCCGTTCAAGAGGACTGGCAATGACAAACTGAGCCCGTAGGTCATCTTCATAGGAATTCGCTGAAGCAATCTCCGTTTCTTGACCCAAGAAGCGATGTCCTCGGCTAGTACGGCCGCTCTTGATATCCAAGAAATCCAAGTCAAAGGCCTGCTCATCTAAGAGCACAGTCAAGGTGTGGACAGGGCGGATGTATTCAAAGGTATTGTTGGCCCAGTGCATGCTGACAGGGAAGGTCAGAGCTTGCAGAACTTCTGTCACTGCTGGGATGACCTCTTCTACAGGGCGACCGACCTCTTCCTTGGTCACATAGACGTATTCTTCCCCCTTAATTTCGCGGAAAGTAATGTCCTCAACCGTCAATCCCTTGCCACGGACAAAGCCCTCTGCAGCCTTGGTAAAGTTCCCATCTGCGTCCAGAGCGATTTTCTTAGAAGGGCCTTTGAAATCTTCGGTCAAATCAGACTGCTTGTCCACCAAGCCAACCACGCGCACCGCCAAACGACGAGGTGTTGAGAACATTTCAATTTTCTCAAAGGTCAGACGATGGTCTGTCAGGAAGGCCCCCATCTTGTCGCGCAGCTGCTTCATGCTCGGTGTCACGACATAGGCTGGCATTTCCTCCAAGCCTAATTCAACTAATAAATTTTTTACCATGATTATTCTCCCTCCTCTGCCAAGAGTTTCTCGCGAGTCTCAGCATCCAAAAGTGGGTAGCCCAGACGCTTGCGCTCAGCCACAAAGGTCTTGGCCACGACACGCGCCAGATTACGAATACGGGCGATATAGCCAGCCCGCTCTGTCACAGATACAGCGCCACGCGCATCCAAGAGGTTAAAGGTATGCGAGCATTTGAGAACGTAGTCATAGGCTGGGTGTACCAGATGCTCGTCCAGACAGCGCTTGGCTTCTGCTTCAAACTTCTCAAAATTCCCCAAGAGCAAGTCTTGATCGCTGACCTCAAAGCTGTACTTGGAATGTTCATACTCAGGATGAATGAAAATTTCACCGTACTTGACGCCATCAGCCCACTCAATGTCATATACAGAGTCCACTTCTTGGATATAAGAAGCCAGACGCTCCAGACCATAAGTCACCTCAGCAGTCACCGGCTGAGTTGGCAGACCTCCGACCTGCTGGAAGTATGTGAACTGAGTGATTTCCATACCATCCAACCAAACTTCCCAGCCTAAACCAGCCGAGCCAGTTGACGGATTTTCCCAGTTATCCTCGACAAAGCGGATGTCGTGCTCCAGCGGATTGATGCCTAAAAGCTCCAAAGACTGCAAGTAAAGTTCTTGGATATTGCTTGGAGAAGGCTTCATAACCACCTGAAATTGATGGTGCTGATAAAGACGGTTCGGGTTTTCCCCATAACGGCCATCTGCTGGCCGACGAGACGGCTCTACATAGGCTGCATTCCATGGCTCAGGTCCGATAGCACGAAGGAAGGTATAGGGGCTCATGGTTCCCGCTCCCTTCTCATTATCATAAGCCTGCATGAGCATACAGCCCTGATCGTTCCAGAACTGCTGTAAAGTCAAAATTATTTCTTGAAACGTTAACTTCTTAGACATTTTTTACTCCTTTAATTTCTTGAGATTCTTACGAAGCGTTCAAAAGGGAACGATTATTTCCCTTTTGAAAAGCTAGTACATCGCCTAGACAAACCGCCCATAGCGGTTGTCGTTAGTCAATCAAACCCTTAGGTTCGCAATTGACTTTGGCGAGGTGAAATGTTAATTTCTTAGACATTTGTTACTCCTTTAGTTTGTTTCATTCCTAGCGCTAGACCTATCCTCTGTTCTGTTTGAACAAGCAAAAGAACCGCATCAGACACACCTAGGCTATTTCAACCTAGGGGCGTCAAGACGCGGTTCCACCCTAATTTATTACTTCATTCTATTTGTAAATTCTAACCGAAAGCGCCATCTGCACTGCTTCCCTATCCGGCTCCCACCAACCCGGACTCGCTAGAAAGTAGACAATGAGAATTCTTTCTAGGCATTATTGTAACAAAAAAGATTGCTTTTGTAAAATGCTTTTCTGATGATTGGTGAAAAATTCCTCTGAAACTAGTAGGACACTGTAAAAATATAATTCTTTACAGGATTTATATTTAACTTAACTAGTAGCTATTTTATAAAACATGTTAATCTTTGATTAAAACACCTTCATTCTAAGAATATAAATCTTTCAGTTTTTACCTCCCCGGTAAACTCCATTTCAAAAAGGCATCCTTCATGCCATTTGCATCATCACTTTTCACAAAAACCACTTTTCTTTGGCCTGTCAGCTCTACCAATTTTTCTTTACCAAGGATGATTGCGAGATTCTTAATAATTGAACGTTTAGCTGATTCATCGTAATAAGTAAAAATAAATCGATAAGGATACTCACCTTTCTTTGCTAATTCAAAACATTTTTGAAAAATCTCTTTATCCAAAGGATCCACTGAATGACCAAAAATAACAATGTTTTTCGAAACTGGAACTCTAGTCGGAACAGCACGCCCTACAACAGAAGTATTTTTTCCAGTATAATTTCTCTTAATAAAAAATTCTTCAAATTTATTTCCTGTTTCTTTGACAACTCTTTGATAATATTTCTGGTAAGGAATCAAATCACTGTTGACATCATTTTCTTTATCCTCAATTCCAAAGACCATGGTATTGATCCGATTAAAAGTTCTATCTAAATCAATTCGACCATGTATAAAATGAGTTCTTTCTTCAACAGTTCCAAATAGATAAGCTGACGTGTTGGTATAATTAAAGTTTAAAACATAAGAACTTAATAAATGAGGTACTGCATCCAATGCTGTTGGACTTGCTTTAATCCCTCGAACTTCAAAATCTAAATAATCTAAATATGACAGATAGATTTCTAGCAGTTCTGTTAAGAAATCAAGCTGTCTAATAAATTCGTTATTTAAATATTCCAGTGCAACATCTCTCTCCAAAGAACTCCAGCCTTTTTCATAGAATAGGAAGGAAAATGTATCCGCAACATATGATTTTGAACTGCAATTACTACTTCTTCGCCATCTAAGCTTCCAGTTTTCTATAAATCTAGGTAAAGGTTCATTAGTGGTATTATATAACAAATCACTATTTTCTTTAAATTGCATTATCGCATCTGCAAGTTGCGAAATTATAATTTCAAGATTGGACCAGTTTTCCCCGATAGTTTCTTTGTTCTCATTAATAAATCTCAAATATAAATTATTTTTGTATTTCTCAATACTAATATTTTTAGCTTTTAGAAACTCCAGTAATTTCTCATCTGGATTAGAAAATAATTGTTTTTCAAACTCTATAAAATCCGTATACTTCGTTTTCCGCCCCATCGCAATATCAAAACCGTTACCCAAGATTAAAATAGTTTCTGAAAGGAAAGTACTATTTACCATAAAATTTCTCCTCTATATTATAGACAATTACTAAAATTATACCACGAAACCAGCAAAAACCCCCTAGATTCCGATTCTAAGGGATGATGCTTTATTCTGTTTTTTCTCTTGTCTCTTCCGTTTTTGTTTTCTTATTTGTGCCGACTAGACGTCGCTTACTGTCTCGGATGGTATTGAGATCTTTGAGGAGTTTGGTCAAGTGGGTTTTCTCCGGATAGGCTTCTGCGGAGGCTGCGGTATAGCGCATAAAGAGGTCGTAAGAGCGGGAGAGTTGCATGCGCAGCTGCTTCGTTTTACCGACTTCTTTGCTAGACTTGGCTGCGCGTGCTAAGGCTTCTACTTTATCATATTCTTCTTGAGCAGCCGTTACAGCAGTAAGCATAGGTAAGAGTCCCAGAGTAGTCACTGCTGTCTGATAGGGTTCTTCCTTGAGAGTTTTGAGGAGACTCTTAATCTCAGCAGTGGCGACATCATTGGTATGCTTGGGGATGTCCTTATACTTGGTAAAGACTGGGGATAGGCTTTCGTGTGCTGCCTTAAGATTAGCTTCCTTAATCTTAGCAAAGCCCCTGTGCAGGGTGAAAAGACCAACCAGAGCGCTGTCACGCTCCTTATCGACTTCCGCTAGACTCATGGATTGCTTAGTCTCCACATTAGCTAGCTGAGCTTGGAACTGCTCTAGCTTGCTATCAAAGCTCTCGAGGTGCTTCGTATACATATCCTCGTTCTTATGGGACTTGGCAAAATTTGTGAGAATCATATGAGAGTCTGCCATCAGGCTTTCAAACTCACGATGAGTAAAGTTGCTATAAGCTAGAGGGCGAATGGTATAGGTAGTTGTCATAATGAATCCTTTCCAAAATCGAATGGTAATCTATATAATTACAGTTAATGGAGAAATAAGAATCAGTCTTCGAACAAGCTGAATTCAAAAGGACGATGCGGATTAATAGGAAATTTTTTGTGTTCCCTGTCCTGCTGGATAATTCTTTCCTTAGGGTTGAGAGGATCTGACCAATCAAACTTGAGAGCTAAGATTTGCCCAAGGATAAAAACTAGCAATAAGACTAGCAAAAGATTGAACCATGAAAAATAGGTGTCTTCTGATTTTTTAGCTATGCTCATCTTCATTATCTCCTTTAACTTGATAATGTCAGTATAGCATGCCGATAAAATGCTTTGTGAAAGCTGTCCTGAAATGTCATTTTTTAGGCCTGAAAGTGCATTTTTTCTAAAAAATCTTTGCTTTGTAAAGTATATTTCCACCTTTTTAAAAGAAAAAGAGACAAATAGCCTCCCATCTGACTGACCTTTGTTTATCATTCTAGGTCAACTGAGGGACTATTTGTCTGTAAAAAATGAGTGATTAAGGTGTTCGATGCCTAGATTGCTAAAAAACTTTTGTAAACTATATCTTACGATGCCTAGAATACATATAAACTTTTGTAAATAGTCGCATTCGAAACCTCTACCACCTCGAAACTTTAGTAAATGGTACCGTTCGACTCATCGATTGCTTTGAAATTTTAGTAAACAGCACCAATCGAAGTCTAGATCGCCTTTCTTTTCCTCTACCTTTTCACTTTCAAGAGTTCGAACACTTTACAGAATAGCTGCAGATAATCTCCAGCCAACCAGTGGAGCTCCAAGACTGCATGGTGCTGATCTGAAACTACGACAGTCTCACTAGCATAGTTAAAAAAGGCGAGTTAAGTAATCGACCGACAAGCTTTCTTTGTCTGAACTTTGACAAAAAATCACTTTCATCAAAAATCCTTATTGTCCGGATCTGGCGCCCCGGCTTCGACAGGTAGGCTTTTAAGAAGTTCCATGTCAGCAGCATCTAGCTCGATGTCAAAGCAATCTAGATTGCTGGTAATTCGGCTCGGAGTGACTGACTTAGGCAGGGGCAGGAAGCCTTCTTGCAAGCTCCAAGCCAGAGCGACTTGGGCAATAGTCTTGCCATACTTGTCTGCGACAGCCTGCACTGCTAGATTTTGAAAAAGCTCTCCTTGACCAAAAGGTCCCCAAGCTTCTAGCAAAATAGCATGCTCACGGCAGAAGTCCACCGCTTCTGCCTGATAGACTCCCGGTGCTAGGCGGATTTGATTTACAGCCGGAGTGATGCGTGCTGTCTCAAGCAGAGCCTCTAGGTGATGGGGCAGGAAATTGCTGACGCCGATGGCCCGAATCTTGCCCGCCTCATAGAGATCTTCCATGGCCCGCCATACTTCCGCATTGCGCTTTTTCCAAGCACCATCTTCTCGCAAAGGTTTTGGATTGGGCCAGTGGATGAGATAAAGATCCAGATAGTCCAAGCCCAGCCTTTCCATAGAACGGGCAAAAGCTGCCTGAGCTTCTTCATAAGTATGATTGCCATTCCAAAGCTTAGTCGTGATGAAGAGATCCTCACGCTCAAGGCCGCTGTCCTTAATGGCTCGGCCGACGCTTTCTTCATTCTTATAGACCGCTGCCGTATCAATGTGCCGGTAGCCTGCCTTGAGAGCGGCCAGCACTGCCTGATAGGCTTCCTCACCATCCTGAGCCTTCCAAGTACCAAAGCCCAGGACTGGAATTTTCACACCATTGTTTAAGAGATAGTCTTTCATCTCATGCCTCCTTGATTTTTATCTATGCACAGTTCAGCATTCTTTTATCCGGCAGAAGTTTCCTCGCCAATGCCAATAAAGCTCATTTCCCTTTTTTCTTTTTAGGAAATTTTGGTTTGAAAATATTTTCTTTCGTTGGTGCCATACCTTTACTGAAAAAGCTGTAGCTGATAAAGGCCAAGCCGATAAAGGTCATTAAAAAACGTTTCAAAACAAGCCCGAAAAGAAGGAAAACAACTCCCATTGCCAGAAATTTCACATCAATCTTTTTCATACCCTACCCCCGTCTAATCATATAATCATATTATATCACGCCCCCACCAGCAATTCAAACTTCTCTCATCGCACATTTCACATCTTCTGGCTGATTAGACTACTGAAGAATCCAACTTGCAGCTCTTAATCTAACCTCAAAAACTAAGCAAATTCTTCAAAGAATGATGAAAGTTTCATTCAGAAACAACTCTTTTGAAGCAGATATAAGGTGCGACCTAGGATTGAGCTTTGAAAGTTTGCCAAAGCCAACAAAAAGGATAGACCATTAACCTATCCTTTCTGAAAAATATAAGGAGACTTTTTAAAACGAATGGTTTACTATTTTATACTGTAAAACGTTTTTCACCATCCAGATAAGTGGCAACCAGCTCTAAATCCTTGTCCAGAACGATAAAGTCAGCATCGTAGCCTTCCTTGATCTGGCCGCAGACATCATCAATGTGTACGGATTTTGCTGGAATCAGACTAGCCATCATGACTGCCTGGTGAGGGTTAGCAATGCCCCACTCAACCACGTTTTTCAGGCCGTCTTTGAGCTGCAAGATTGATCCTGCTAAGTTGCCGGTAGATTTGAGGCGAGCCGTACCATTGGCTACGACTACTGGAAATTCGCCCAGCATGTAGTCGCCGTCGTCCAGACCCCCTGCAGTCATACAGTCGGTGATGAGGGCTATATGTTCATGCCCTTTTTGCTTGAGCAAAATATCACAGGCTTTGGGATCCACGTGGTGACCATCACAAATCAGCTCTGCGTAAGTGTGGGGCAGCTCGTACATAGCCCCAACCATGCCCAGCTCGCGGTGGGTCAAGCCCCGCATGCCATTGTAAGCATGCACCCAAACACTGGCACCCGCTTCTACTGCTGTCTTGGCTTCATCATAAGTCGCATTGGAGTGCCCCAGCGCCACTGTCACACCTTCATCAGTGATGGTGCGGACAAATTCCTCCACTCCCTCACGTTCTGGTGCCAGAGCGATCTTATTGAGAAGACCATTGGAAGCCTTTTGCCAAGCACGAAATTCATCCATGCGCGGATCTTTCATATAGGCTGGATTTTGGGCCCCCTTGTACTTTTCGGTAAAGTAAGGCCCTTCAAAATAGAGACCGCGAATCTTGGCACCGCTAGCTTCTTGATAGCGGACACCGATATTTTCCGTCACAGCCAAAAGCTGCTCATAGGAAGAGGTCAGCGTAGTCGGCAGGAAACTGGTCACCCCAGTCGTCAAAAGCCCTTCACTCATGGTGTGGAGGGTACCTTCGATGTTATTGTCCATGACATCGACTCCACCAAAGCCATGGATATGGGTGTCCACCAGCCCCGGCGCGACAGAGTAGCCTGTGTAATCAATCACTTCCGCATCAGCAGGCACTTCTTGTACCAATTTCCCAAATTTTCCATCAATCAATTCCAAAAATCCACCCTTACGAATCCCTTGAGGATAGAAAAATTGATCTGCTTTAATATATTTAGGCATCTGACTGCCTCCTCTTGTTCAATTTTTTATTGACTCTATTATAACGCTTTCTGTTTTATTTGTAAATGGTCTATACCTGTTTTTTGAAAAAATTTATTATATTATTTGAACAAACAAAAAAGCAGGAAACCTGCTTTTTAAAATTCTTAAATCTGCTCGATTTGGACTTTTTCTGCCAAATTCATGGCATGGTCAGCAACCCTAGTATAGTGCGAAATAATTTCGATAAAGTTGACACCAGCCTGAGGCGTACATTCTCCTCTATTTAGACGAGAAATATGCGTCTTGCGCAGCTTGCGCTCTAGCTTATCAATCGCTTCATGTTTCGCTGTCAAATTATTCGCCAACTCAACATCATTTGTTTCCACAGAAGTTAAAGCTTCTTTGATAAACTCTAAAGTCATGTGATAAATTTTTTCTAGTTCTTCCAAAGCAGCTGGTGAGAAGGTAACCTTCTTGCGAAGCAGGTAGTCTGTCAGATTTATCAAAGCCTCTGAGTGATCCCCAATTCGCTCCAAATCTCGGCTGGAGTCTAAAATATTGGTCAGGATTTCACTTTCCTTTTGACTGAGCTGCTCACCAGAAAGTGCAATCAGATAACGAGTCAGTTCATCATCAATCGCATTGATGGCTTCCTCCGTCTTATGCCCCTTTTCAGCAGCTTTTTCTTCATGGTTAATGATATAATCATAGGCCAGTTCAAAAGATTTAAAAGCATAGCCACCCATGTGAAGCAGTTCCTTTTTGGCATTTCCCAAAGCCAGAGATGGTGCCTGATGAATCAAAATCTTGTCCAGATAAAGAGGTTCGTATTTGACTGTTTCATCCTCACCCGCAATCAGTTTCGTAACCACATAGGCTAAAACACCGATAAAGGGAAATTGAACGATAGTATTGGTGATATTAAAGGTCCCGTGAGCAAAGGCAATGGTCATTTCCGGTGACAGATGCAGCGCTGTCTCAAACCACTGAATCAGAGCCGTAAACGGCACGAGAAAAATCAAGCAGATAACTGTTCCAATGACATTAAAGGCCACATGGGCACCAGCTACGCGTTTGGCTGCGATATTGGCTCCTAAGGAAGCGATAATCGCTGTAATCGTGGTTCCAATATTGTCACCAAACAGCACCGGCAAGGCTCCTTGCAGGTCAATGAGATTGCTGGCATAAAGATTCTGCAGAATCCCAATGGTCGCTGAGGAAGCCTGAATGAGGAGGGTCAGCCCCGTCCCGACAAAGACACCCAAAATCGGATTTTTACTAAGCTGAACCATATAATCCCGGAAGACCTGCAGATCCTTGAGAGGCTCCATGGCTCCGCTCATCAGATTGAGGGCAAAAAAGATACCGCCGACACCAAAGAGGATTCGGCCGACATTATTAACCGAGCGATTTTTGGTAAAAAAGAGGCAAACCGCACCGACAAAGAGTAAAGGCAAGGCGTAATCACCCAGCTTAAAACCGATGATAAAGGAGGTCACAGTCGTCCCGATATTGGCCCCCATGACAATCCCGATGGCCTGACGCAGGGTCAACAGCCCCGCACTAACTAGACCGACTGTAATGACCGTCACACCTGAACTGGACTGAATCAGGGCAGTCATGCCGATACCGACCAGGACACCTAAAAAAGGATTGCTGGTGTACTTGTCGATAAAGTAGCGCAATCGATCTCCCGCCGCCTGCTGCAGCCCATCTCCCATCATGCGGATACTGTATAGAAACAGCCCCAAGCCTCCCAAGAAGCTAAATAAAATTTCTTGCCAATTAATGGACATTTCTTTTCCTCCGAAAAATAAATATCGAATATTCTCCTTTTTCTATTGTAAAGGATATTAATTAAAGTAACAAGCTTTTTTTTTAAAAAAATATTTGTAGCGTTACAATAGATGTGAGACCTGAGTACCAAAAAAGAAGAAACCTTGATATGATTAG
>NZ_JPEN01000057.1 GCF_000767835.1 Streptococcus sinensis
TTCAGTACAGAACCAAATCCTTTCACTAATATTTTTTGTCCAACTTTTTGGGGTCAGTACATTATCTGATGCTTATTAAAAATATTTCTGATTTTAGGATTGCTTCTGAATCTCTTCTCGATACTCCGATATCGTCTTTCCTGTCCACTTTTTAAAGGCTCGTGAGAAGGAAGATACTTCCGAATAACCAAGCAAATAGGCTACATCATCCGTTGTCATGTCAGGATTTTTGAAATAACCAAAGGCTAGGATTTTTTGAACATTTCTCCATTCATTCTATCCTTTACTTTATCATCATGATCAACCTCTTTATGAACTATTTCGGTCAGTTTGACCATGCTATTGATGAGGAAGGGGAGAATAAAGGAATCTTCTTGATTTACAGCCACTATCCGATTTTCATTGGTTTGATTATGGTCACTGTTTCTATGAGTTTCTTGGTCAATCCTGAAGCTCACCACCTCTTTACGACTAGCTTCTTCTATGCTGGTATCGGGCTCTTCCAAGCTGCGGTCTTGTCAAATGGTCGCTTCAACAAGAGTTACCTCAAGTATGACAAAATCTATTATGGCTTACAAGCTACATTCTTCCTTATCGGACTGCTTCTTTCCCTTCTGTTCTCAGACAATCCAACCATCGTCATTGCTATCGCAACTCTAATGACCTTGGCGATGGAAATTCATTTTACTCATTTTTATATGACACAGACCAAGAAATTCTCAACACCTAATTGGGAATTGTTCTAACAAAAGACCTTGAGAAAATTTTCTCAAGGTCTTTTGTANCTAATGCAGACTTGATTGAAATCTCCTGCAAATGCAATAAACAAACTAATTATTTCACTACAATATTAACTAGTTTATTCGGCACGCTAATGACTTTCACGACTTCTTTATCGGCGATTTCAGATTTGATTTTCTCATCTGCCAGAGCGATTTCCTGCAGTTCCTCACGGCTCAGGTCCTTAGCTACGACTAGCTTAGCACGGACTTTACCCTTGATTTGAACGACGATTTCGACCTCTGCTTCAACCAGCTTGCTTTCGTCATAAGTTGGCCAAGCTACGTAGGAAATGCTCTCGCCAGTTTGAGCTACTGCCTGCCAGAGTTCTTCAGCCAAGTGCGGTGCAAAAGGCGCAAGCAATTGAATGAAACCTTTGGCGTATTCGACATAGAGTTTTTCTTCCTTGTTAGCTGCATTGACAAAGATCATGAGCTGGGCAATGGCTGTATTGAACTTGAGCTCCTCAATCTGCTCTGTGACAG
Organism: Streptococcus sinensis; assembly: GCF_000767835.1. Lineage (GTDB taxonomy): Bacteria > Bacillota > Bacilli > Lactobacillales > Streptococcaceae > Streptococcus > Streptococcus sinensis. The sequence goes on from NZ_JPEN01000057.1 coordinate 1,266, forward strand.
CCTTGACTGTTTCGTGGTAAACCTTGTCCAAGGCTCCGCTATTTTCAGAGACAAGCTCTTTCGAGTTAATGAGACGATAGACCCGATCTAGGAACTTGCGGCTGCCTTCTAAACCTTCTTCACTCCAAGCGATGGAAGCATCCAGCGGCCCCATAAACATTTCATAGACACGAAGCGTATCGGCACCATACTGCTCTACTACATCGTCAGGGTTGACCACATTCTTCAGAGATTTAGACATCTTGGCTGGTGCTTGCTCCAGTTCTTCTCCCGTTTCGATGTTAAAGAAGGAGCCATCGCGTTTTTCTACCTTGTCTGTCGCCACTAGAGCACCGCGGCTGTCACGGTAGCTAGTCCCCAGAATCATTCCTTGGTTAAAGAGTTTTTGGAAAGGTTCTTTGGTCGGAACCACTCCGATATCATAGAGGAACTTGTGCCAGAAGCGAGCATAGAGGAGATGGAGCACAGCGTGCTCTGCACCACCGATGTAAATGTCAACTGGAAGCCAAGCCTTGAGCAGCTCTTCGTCTGCTAATTTCTCATTGTTGTGTGGGTCAATGTAACGTAGGTAATACCAGCTAGAACCAGCCCATTGAGGCATGGTGTTGGTTTCGCGGCGTCCTTTGATACCATCTTCCCGAGTCACTTCCAGCCAGTCAGTTAGATTGGCCAGAGGGCTTTCACCGGTACCAGAAGGACGGATATCCTTGGTTACAGGCAGGACAAGCGGCAGTTCATTTTCAGGAATTGCTGTTGAAGTACCATCTTCCCAATGAATAATGGGAATCGGCTCACCCCAGTAGCGCTGACGGCTAAAGAGCCAGTCGCGTAGGCGATAGGTGACTTTTTCATTTCCGACACCTTCCGCTTCCAGCCAAGCAACCATCTTCTCAATCGCGGCAGCCTTGTCTAAGCCATCTAGGAAGCCAGAGTTAATATGCGGGCCGTCTTCTGTGTAAGCAGCTTCAGCAACATTGCCACCCTCTAGAACCGGAATAATCTCTAAATCAAACTGCTTAGCAAACTCCCAGTCGCGCTCGTCATGCGCAGGAACAGCCATGATAGCCCCTGTTCCGTAGCTTGCAAGCACATAGTCGGCAATCCAGATTGGGATTTCCTTGCCATTGACAGGATTGATGGCATAAGCTCCTGTCCAGACACCGGTCTTCTCCTTAGCCAAATCAGTCCGAGCTAGGTCGGATTTGAGGCTGGCTGCATGTTTGTAGTCTGCTACTGCTTGGGCTTGCTCTGCACTTGTAATGGTATCAACGAGAGCATGCTCTGGCGCTAAAACAGCATAAGTAGCGCCAAAAAGGGTGTCCGGACGAGTGGTAAAGACAGTGAAGTCCTTGTCTGTGCCCTTAATCTTGAAGGTTACATTGGCACCAGTTGATTTACCGATCCAGTTGCGCTGCATGTCCTTGATAGACTCTGGCCAGTCAAGTTCATCCAAATCATTAAGCAGACGCTCCGCGTAGGCCGTGATTTTGAGCATCCATTGGCGCATTGGTTTACGGACAACTGGATAGCCTCCACGCTCAGATGTTCCGTCAGGAAGAACTTCTTCGTTAGCGATGGCAGTTCCTAGCTCCTCAACCCAGTTTACTGGCACTTCAGCTTCATAGGCCAAGCCTTTTTCGTAAAGCTTAGTGAAAATCCACTGAGTCCACTTGTAGTAGTTTGGATCTGTTGTATTGACTTCACGATCCCAGTCGTAAGAAAAACCAAGCGCATTGATTTGACGCTTAAAGTTAGCGATGTTTTCTGCTGTAAAGTCAGCTGGATCATTACCTGTATCCATAGCGTATTGCTCAGCTGGCAGACCAAAGGCATCCCAACCCATCGGATGAAGGACATTATAGCCCTGAGCCCGTTTGTAACGGCTGAGGATATCTGTCGCTGTGTAGCCCTCCGGATGCCCTACATGGAGCCCCGCTCCTGATGGGTAAGGAAACATGTCCAGCGCATAAAAGTTAGGCTTGTCCTTGTCCGTACCTGTCTTGAATGTGTGATGCTCAGCCCAGTATTTCTGCCACTTAGGCTCGATTTCTTTGTGATTGTAAGTTGCCATAATCATTTACTCTCCAACGATCTTTTCCGTGTTCTAGCCACGTTTCTATCTATTATACCATTTTCAAGGGATTTTGAAAGGCGCCGAAGAAAGGGAATTGATAAAATCTTTGATAATTTACCTTGACTTATCCTCAAAAACCGATAGAATAAATTTAAAATCAAGTTAAAAAGGAAGAGGTATGAAGATGAGAAAGACTTTGTTTCAGATTATTGAGCCCCATCAACAGGAAAGCTTTATTGAAGAAGCCTATGATATTTTTATGATCTTTGTCATCCTCAGCAGCTTAATCCCACTGACTAGCAAAAGTCACTCAGGAATTTTCATGTGGATTGATCTTGTGTCAACGATTATTTTCATTATTGACTACATACTTCGGCTTGTAACAGCGGATTATAAATTGCAGAAAGGAAAGATTTCTTTTCTACTTTATCCTTTTACTTTTCTGGCCTTAGCGGATTTACTCTGTATTCTGCCGTCCCTCTTTTTATTAAATAACAGCCTGCGACTTTTTAAGATTTTGCGGATGCTTCGTACTTTGCGTATTTTTAAATTTTTCCGTTATTCTAAGAACATCCAGATCATGATCAACGTCTTAAAAAAACAGAAAGACAATCTGATTATTGTAGGAATTTTAGCGCTTAGCTATATCTTTATTTCTGCCCTTGTCATTTTTAATGTAGAGCCCAGCACCTTCCCTAACTTTTTTGACGCCCTCTACTGGGCAACCATCTCCTTAACGACTGTTGGCTATGGTGATATTTACGCGATTTCAACGACTGGAAAAATCATTACCATGATTTCCTCCTTTTTAGGAATCGCCATTGTAGCTCTGCCCGCTGGTATCATCACAGCTGGCTATATGAAAGAAATCAAAGAACTATAAAAACCTGTTCGGGAAGGCTGTTTAAGCCGTTCCCGAGCAGGTTTTTTAATGAATTATCAGGTTGATTCTTAAAGAATTTTACCAAATCACAACCCGCTCTTCCGGACTGCGCCACATGCCATCTCCTTCTTTGACGTCAAAGGTCGTAAAGAAGTCATCAAAGTTGGGCAGCTGGACATTGGTCCGAAGCTTGGCTGGGGCATGAACATCCACACTAGCCAACATCTGCATGAACTCCGGCCGTGCTTTCATCCGCCAAATGCGGGCAAAGTTAGTAAAGAATTCTTCAGCAGAGAAGTCCGCTTCCTTCTTAGCTGCTTCTAAAGCTGCGGCAATACCACCTAGGTCGGCAATGTTTTCAGATACGGTCAGCTTACCATTGACTTTGGCTCCGTAAGAATCCTGACCTTCGAACTGGTCGATAACCTTTTGCGTCCGTTCTGTGAAAGCCTCATAGTCTTCTGGTTTCCACCAGTCCTTCAGACTTCCGTGTTCGTCAAATGAAGCTCCGTTTGAATCAAAGGCATGAGAAATTTCATGGGCAATCACAGCACCGATTCCACCGTAGTTAGCTGATGAGGATTGATGCAAATCATAAAATGGTGCTTGGAGAATGGCTGCTGGAAAAACAATCTGATTTTGCTGTGGGTCATAATAGGCGTTGACCAGATGGGCCGGCATGTGCCACTCACTGCGGTCCACTTCCTGATTCCATTTGCTCCATGTATGCGCAATGGAAATTTTTGCTAAGTTTCGAGCATTCTCCACCAAGCTCAATTTTTCATCAATTACTTTTTTCGCATAAGTTTCTGGCAATTTTTCTGGATAGCCGATATGTGGCGTGATGACATTGAGCTTAACGATAGCCTTATCGCGTGTCTCCTTAGCCAGCCAATCTGCTGTCGTCAAACGCGACTTATAAACCTCAATCATGGCGGCCACTTTATGCTCTACATCTGCTTTTGCTTCAGGGGAGAATTTCTGACCAGCATACCAAAGTCCAAGAGCTTGATTATATGGTCCTTGAGCTAGTGTCAAGGCTGCTTTCTCTTTTGGTCGTGGCTCCGGCACCCCTGAGATGGTCCGAGCATAGCTACCAGACAGGACACGGAGTTCCTCAGTCAGATAGGATGTCCAAGCACCAGCCGCCGATAATTTCAACCCCGCATGGATAGCAGGCCAGTTCTTTTCAGAATAGTATTCTGCTGCAAATTCTTTCCAGAAGCGCTCCTGGGGTACAATGACCTTATCTGGCAACTGACCTAGAATCTGTGTAAAGATAGCGTTCAAAGGCAGTTCTGGCGTCAACTGAACAAAATCAGCCCAGTCATAAGGATGATAAAGTTTGGCATATTCTGACATTTCTTCATTTGATAGGACATACTTGGCTAGCTTGGCATCTAATTCCAAATACTTATCCAAAATATCCTTCGTTTCCTCTGCTGAAAAGCCAAATTTAGGTAGAAGTTCTTCCTGCATCTTGCGCCAGGCGGCCAGAAGTTCAGGCCCTTTTTCATTTCCTTCTTCATAGTAGGTCGTATCTGGCAGAATGATGCCAGGCGCATCTGCCCAGAGAACATTCATTTGAGCATTCATAAAGTCTGGAGCAACATCAAATCGTAAAAAATTCGGTTTACCAGCCAGCATATACTCCGCACTCTTGCCTGCAAATTCCGCAAAAGAGCTTAGCGCTTTATACTCTTCCACAAGTGGCATAGCAGGTGCTACACCAGCCTTCTCACGCGCCTCAAAATCGGCTACCAGACGGTGATACTTGACAAAGTTCTGCAAAATAGGATCATTCGGAAGTTCCTGACCTTTGAGCCATTTATCTGTCGTTTCCAGCATCAGCTTTTCAATATCCTGATCCAAATCCATAAACCCGCCAGTCATTGGCTTATCATCGGGAATAACTGCTGTCTCAGCCCACTTCCCGTTAACATAATCATAAAAATCATCTTGTAAACGTGTCATTATGTTCTCGCTTTCATGCTTTTAATATAACCTTATCAAAATTAGGATATATTTTCAAATCTTTCGTTAATTAAATTAAATTTTCTATAAATTAACTTGACTTAATAATATTTTTAAGTTATATTAATCTTATGGAGGTGAAAGAAATGATTCGAATTGAAAATCTGAGTGTCAGCTATCAAGACACTCTGGCACTCCAATCTCTATCTTTAAATATAAAAGGTCCGACTATCACTGGTATTTTGGGACCAAATGGGGCAGGTAAGTCTACCCTGATCAAGGCCATGCTGGGCATTATTGACCATGAGGGCCAGACCTATCTTAACGAAGAACCCCTAAATCAGCAGCTAGCCCGTATTGCTTATGTCGAGCAAAAAGCACAAATTGATTACAATTTCCCTATCAAAGTCAAGGAATGCGTTTCTTTAGGACTTTATCCGACAATCAAACTTTTCCAACGACTTAAAAAGAGCGATTGGCAAAAAGTCACTCAGGCTCTCAAAGTCGTCGGTCTGGAAGAATTTGCTGAGCGCCAGATCAGCCAGCTGTCAGGCGGACAGTTCCAGCGGGTTCTGATTGCGAGATGCCTAGTCCAGAAAGCCGACTATATCTTTCTGGATGAACCCTTTGTCGGCATTGACACCGTCAGTGAAGAGATTATTATGTCCACCCTGCGGAAACTGAAAGACCAGGGCAAGACCATCTTGATTATCCACCATGACCTAAGCAAAGTGACGACCTATTTCGACCAGATTCTCTTGCTTAATAGAGAGCTCGTGGCCTTTGGTCCAACGGAAACCACCTTTAATCAGACTAACATGGAAAAAGCTTATGGTTCTCAACTGTTTATGAAGGGAGGCCAATAAGATGATTCAAGAATTTATCCACGGCTTGCAGGACTTCCACTTCCTGCAAAATGCCCTGATCACAGCCATTGTTATCGGGATTGTCGCTGGCGCCGTCGGCTGCTTTATCATTCTGCGGGGTATGTCCCTGATGGGAGATGCCATTTCCCACGCGGTGCTGCCTGGCGTAGCCCTGTCCTATATTTTAGGGATTAACTTCTTTATCGGTGCTATCACTTTTGGTCTGCTCGCTTCGGTCATCATTACCTATATCAAGGGCAATTCTATCATCAAGAGCGATACGGCTATCGGCATCACCTTCTCCTCCTTCCTAGCGCTAGGGGTCATTCTGATAGGCGTCGCCAATAGCTCGACCGACCTTTTCCATATTCTTTTCGGGAATATCTTGGCAGTTCAAGATATAGATATGTGGATTAGTATTGGTGTTGGAATTTTGGTACTCTTGGTCATAGCTATCTTTTTCAGACAATTGCTACTGACTTCTTTTGATCCAATTCTGGCTCAATCGATGGGTATGCCAGTCAACTTCTACCACTATCTGCTGATGATTCTCTTGACTTTGGTGGCTGTGACGGCCATGCAGAGCGTGGGGACCATTCTGATTGTGGCTCTCTTGATTACACCAGCGGCCACTGCCTATCTCTATGCCAAGAGCCTCAAGACCATGATTGTACTATCCTCCTGTCTGGGAGCGCTGGCTTCTGTCCTGGGTCTCTTTATCGGCTATACTTTCAATGTCGCAGCAGGATCCAGTATTGTCCTGACCTCTGCTCTCATCTTTGTTATTTCCTTCTTTATTGCGCCCAAGCAGCGCTATTTGAAGATTAAAAATAAAACACAATAATTCTAAGGAGTTTTTTATGAAAAAATTGACTTTTCTCGCTTTGATTTTCCTAACGGCCATCGGCCTCTTTGCCTGTTCCAGTCAGAAGAATTCGTCCAGTGACTCTTCCAAGCTCAAAGTTGTCGCAACTAACTCGATCATTGCGGATATTACTAAAAATATCGCCGGCGATAAGATTGACCTGCACAGCATTGTACCAGTCGGCAAAGACCCGCACGAATACGAACCCCTGCCTGAAGATGTCAAAAAGACCTCTCAAGCTGATCTTATCTTTTACAATGGTATCAACCTAGAAACCGGCGGCAATGCTTGGTTTACCAAGTTGGTCAAAAATGCCAACAAAGAAGAAAACAAGGACTACTATGCAGTCAGTGATGGCGTTGAAGTGATTTACCTTGAAGGCCAAAGTGAAAAGGGCAAAGAAGACCCCCATGCTTGGCTCAACTTAGAAAATGGCATCATCTATGCGCAAAACATTGCCAAGCGCTTGATTGAAAAAGACCCTGACAACAAGGACACTTACGAGAAAAACCTCAAAGCTTATGTAGAAAAACTGACCGCTTTGGACAAGGAAGCCAAAGAAAAATTCAACAACATCCCAGAAGAAAAGAAAATGATTGTGACCAGCGAAGGCTGCTTCAAGTATTTCTCCAAGGCCTACAATGTACCATCAGCCTACATCTGGGAAATCAACACTGAAGAAGAAGGTACCCCAGACCAAATTAAAACCTTGGTTGAAAAACTGCGTAAGACCAAAGTCCCATCTCTCTTTGTGGAATCAAGTGTTGACGAGCGTCCGATGAAGACCGTTTCTAAAGACACCAATATCCCAATCTACGCCAAAATCTTTACTGACTCTGTTGCGGAAGAAGGAGAAGAAGGCGACAGCTACTACAGCATGATGAAATACAATCTGGATAAAATTTCCGAAGGATTGGCAAAATAATACATGAGAGGTTAGGAAGACAAGATCCTGACCTCTTTATTTATAGAGACTGAGCTTCAAATGGAGACGCTCTCAAATTTCCAGTCAAATCATTCGAAAAAAATCGTCATTTGCAGTACAATGAAGCTATTAAACACGAATGGAGACTTCCTATGACAACTTTTCTCGGAAATCCTGTAACCTTTACTGGAAAGCAACTGCAAGTCGGCGACACCGCCCACGATTTTAGCCTGACAGCAACGGACCTTTCAAAGAAAACTCTGGCTGACTTTGCTGGTAAAAAGAAAGTCCTGAGCATCATCCCATCTATCGATACTGGTGTCTGCTCGACTCAGACTCGCCGTTTCAACCAAGAACTCTCTGACTTGGATAATACCGTTGTCATCACGGTTTCAGTGGATCTGCCTTTTGCCCAAAGCAAGTGGTGTGCTGCGGAAGGCATTGAGAATGCTGTCATGCTGTCTGATTACTTCGATCATTCTTTCGGCCGCGACTACGCTGTCCTCATCAATGAATGGCATCTTTTGGCCCGCGCCGTTCTAGTTCTGGACGAAAACAACACTGTAACCTACGCAGAGTATGTAGACAACATTAATACCGAGCCAGACTTTGAAGCAGCTATCGCTGCAGTTAAAAGCTTAGGATAATCGAAAAGCGCGAAAAATTTCGCGCTTTTTGTTGTAAAAAGAGAAGTTCCAGTTAGAACTTCTCTGACGAATCGTGGAATTAATTTTTCCGTTTTTTCAATAATCCAACAAAGCCAGAAATTGCTGCTGCAACTCCCGCAAGAGTCAGAACTGCCACATTCTTTTCACCCGTTTCAGGCAAGCCTTTTGCTGGACTGACTGGTGCATTTCGATGAGCACGAACGCTGTTGACTACTGGCTTTATCGTAGCTTTATTGTCAGCCGTTTCAATCGGACTAATCGTCAGCTTATTATCAATGGTTGTGATCGACTTGTCTGACGGTTTAGTCGGTTGTGTACTATCCGTTGGTTTTGGTGGAGTGACTGGCTGTTCAGGATTCGCCGGAGTAACCGGATGCTCTGAACTTTTAGCCTGATAAACAACTCCATAGTTAGAGAAGTGAGTCACTTTGAAACGAACGGACTTGCCATCGGCACTAAGCTCAAACGGCAACTCTTCGACTGCTCCTGTCTCTGGCAAGAAGTAGATCACTTTCACCACTTTGCGGCTCGCATCCACAGGAAGCGTCACGGTCGCCTCTCCTGTGATCTGTACAAAACTGCCGTCTGCTTTTTGTGTCTTTACATCATAAAGCTCAACATCTTTGGCCGGCATCTCTGCTGGCAGCTTCGCCAACACATCTTTATCCGAAACCTTGTCCGCGACAATCTTATCCACAGCAGCAACATCAGCGCCTGTCAGAGTCACGGAAACATTCTTATCTGAATTAGTCAGTGTTTCAGTTGATTGTGCAGGAGTCTCTGGATTGACTGGTTTGGATGGTTCACTTGGAGTATTTAAACGGTATACTACCACATAATTTTCTGGTGAAACACTGCGTACGCCACCTGGTACTGTAAAAGTAAGATTCCCCATATCGTCTACTTTAAAAGGCAATCGTTCAGCCTTATCTGATTGGAATGGGAAGTAAAGAACCTCATCTATTTGACGATTTTTATCGGTTTTGATAGTAAAAATTTTCCAACCACTATAAGCATAAGGAGTCCCATCAGATTTCACCCCATGAAAATTATAAAGGGTCCCATCAGGTTTCAGCATCTCTACTTGGTAAACTTCAGCTTTTTGAGTGGCAGAAGCAACGAAAACTTTGTCAACATCTTTCGGCTCCACCAGTTTAGATACCGAGATTGTTTTAACAGCTATTGCAGAAGGTGCATATACTTCAGCTGTGACTAATCCAGAACTATCATGGAGAGTTTTCGTGGGCAAAGCAGTAACAGAATCACGATAGACATAGGTATTGACAGATTCTTGAATTCGATAAAATTTAAGCGTTTCATAAGATACAAAATGTGGTCCGTATTCAAATACACCATCCGCTGGTATAATTAATTTTTGAGCAGTCAGATCAGGTATATTAAATAAACCAAATCCTCCCGGATTTACAGTTACGACATGCTCATCAATTATTTTATAAGTTCCATCGTCTAACTCTATCCGATTAATTTCTTTAACTGTAATCGGTTTATTATAATCAGGGTCTTTTTCATATTCTACGTAATAGGTTGAACCAAATGTTTTAAGTTCTCTATATTTGAATATTCTATAAGTTTCCTTAGGCAGATACCCTGATACATATACAGCCCGAATTGTTACTAAATTATCTTCGGAAGAAGTAGGAACCGATGCACTGGTTGCTGGAGCAATTTCTTTCTTTTGTCCATCAGCTAAAATTTCAACGTGTTTAACTGAAATTGTAAAATAATCATTTTCATTTTTGGTACTGACTTTATCTTCTTTTTCATTTATCGGTGTCTGCTCCCCACTCTTTTCCGGTGTTGCAGGCTGGCTAGGGTCTGATACTGGCTCCATCGGCTGATTAGTTTCGCTAGATGAAGTTGCTGGAGAAGCTGCATCTGCTGGTTCGCTTGCTGGCGTCTTGCTGTCTGCTGATGCTGGGCTAGTAGGATTTTCGGCTGGCACTTCATCTGCGTCGGCTTTTGGACCATCCACTAGCTCGGCTGATGGAGCTGGTACAGCATCATCAGCGTGGACAAGGGATGTTCCCACCATGCCGACTGTCACAGTTGCGAGACCGGCCAGAGCTAATTTCTCCAATTTAGCTTCTTTTTTGGCTGCGTGTTTAAAACGTTTTTTTCTTGACATCTTAAATCTCCTAAAATTTTTATGATATACCAATACTATTGTACCCCCCCCCCCCCGAATCCTTTTGTCAAGCGGTTTTGAGCACTTTTTAAGAGAAAATGTTTTCATGTTTTTTCAATCTTAACTGTTGTTAGCATAAAAAAGATTGAAGCAATCTCGTTCCAAACTTTATTTTCTAACAGTATTTTTTGCTTCTACTTCTCTATTTTCCAGAGCCGAAGCCTCTTGTAAAAATTGAACTAGCTTGAAAAAAATCGAGCAGTGTCACTCCTGCTCTCGAATTCTACTTTTCACTTAACTAACAGCGACACTTCCTTGCCCTGTCAGCCCCCTAACTGTATTCTTTTCACAATTTTTGTTATACTAGTTATAGAAAGGCTAGGAGGACTGAAAATGACCCCAAATAAAGAAGATTATCTCAAATGTATCTATGAGATTGGCACCTATGCTAAAAAAATTACCAATAAAGAGGTCGCTCAGCTTATGCATGTTTCTCCTCCAGCCGTGACCGAAATGATCAAAAAAATGCTGGCCGAAAATTTGCTGGTAAAGGACAAACAGGCTGGCTATCTGCTGACCGATTTAGGACTCCGACTGGTCTCCGAACTTTACCGCAAGCATCGCCTGATTGAGGTGTTCCTCGTCAACCATCTGGGATATACAACGGATGAAATCCATGAAGAAGCCGAGGTCCTAGAACATACTGTTTCAGATCGTTTTGTTGAACGTTTGGATGCCATGCTGAATTTCCCAGAAACCTGTCCTCACGGCGGTACGATTCCAGCCAAGGGAGAGCTCTTGGTAGAAAAAAACAATCTCACCTTAGAAGCGGCCTCTGAGCCTGGAGACTATCTTGTCACTCGGGTCCACGATGAATTTGATCTTCTCATTTATCTAGAAAAACATGGTCTTCAGCTAGGCAAGACCATTACCCTTCTTCAGTATGACTCCTTTGCCGAGCTTTATGTCCTCAAAGTTGATGGGCAAGAGATTCAGGTCAACTCCATGATTGCCAAGCAGATTTATATTGAAAAACTTTAAAACGAAAGGCCCGATTCGCAACGCAAATTGGGCTTTTTCAATTTTAGTAGCTTTTTTAGATTAAGCTTTTTCTAACTTGGCTAAATCAGCATGAAAGTCGAGCAAAGACCAGCAAAAATATTGGCCAAAGCGTGTGTGCCCCAGCTAGATAAAATGGAACCATCCGATTTCTTCTCATTGACAAAGCCTAGGTAAGCTGCGATTCCACCTGTAAACAAAATAATGAGCATAGATGTCAGCCAAGATGTCTGAGAAGCGAACATGAGGCCATGAAGCAAACCAAATAGAGCTGCTTGCAAAGTATTGGCCACTCTGAATGGAAGGCGACTGGCTAATCTTTTCAAAAGAAAACCTCTAAACAAAATCTCTTCTGGCAAAGCTGTCTGAAAAATACTGTAAATCAAAATACTTGGCAGGGCTTTAAAACCAAGCCCGGAAAATCTTGACATCGCCGTTTCAAGATTTCTTATCGTGTATAAAACAAAAATAGAAAAGACCAGAAAAAAGATTGAGCCCAGCAGAATCCAAAGCCAGGTCTTCTGGCCATCAGTATCTTTTAGCGGTTTCAGGCCTATCCATTCTAAAAATGGATTTTTTCTTCTAGCCGTCACCAACCACCAAATAAAAGGAAGCAAAGTAAACAAAAGGATTTGAATTACAGCGCTAATCAACGCTTGAACTTCATTTTCCATAGCATTTTTCCTTTAAACTTATATATTTTTGTAAACTTCCAAAGAGTCTCTCTTTCTCCTCCTGCTGAATTTCCTAGCCCAGCTGTCCCAGCCGCTTTTCCTTCTTCTTGGGTGGGAATTTGCGGTCAAACATTTCCAACTCCGCCTCATCTACTTCATAACCCTCCGGATCCCGATAGAGCCAAGGTCCATTTTCCCGAGTCACACTGCCATCCCTTTGCAAGTCCAGCACCATAACAAAATCCAAAATCTCCTCCTTGTCCTGACCGTCCAGATAAATGCCATAATCACTAGCCGTTACAAAACCGTATTTAGGATAGTAGGCAGGATTGCCGAAGAGAACGAGATGGGAAAAGCCTTCTTCCCTCGCCTGACGGATAGCTGCCTGAGCTAATTTTTCTCCAAACCCTTGCTTTTGAAAAGCTGGTAGGATAGCAAAAGGACCAAAGGTAGCAATTTCCTTGACCTGTCCAGTCTGCTCATGGCGAAGCTGGGCTTTGCTAAACATAATCTGCCCTGCAAGCTGACCATCTACCAAAATAACTTTGGATAGATTTTCTAAATAGTTTGGATGCTGACGAAATTGGTGCAAAATCAGATGTTCCGCACAACCCGGCCGATAGACATTCCAAAAGGCCTCTCTGACTAGATGTTCAACTTCATGGTATTCTGAAGGGGCTTCCTTGCGAATTTCAATCATCATCGCTTCTCCTTTGTATTTTTAATGTATTTCATTTGTTCTAAGCAGAAAATTCTCATCTCTCTGCCATATATCTTTCTGCTTCTTGAGCGCTTAGCTTCCTTACCTGACTTTCAGGAAATTCCTGATAGGAAGGCATGATAAAACTAGGCTGACGGCTGGCACAGCTTTTATCGGGATTCTTCTTCAGGTAGGCCTCTAGATCCGTCAGATTAGCAAAAATCTTGTAAGACACCCGTCCCTTGTCTGACTGGATTTGATAAATGCCACAGGGCGCCTTCATGGTCACATCCGCTGTCCGTAAATAATACTTAGCAATTTCTAGAGATTTGAAAGGGAAATTCCAGCGTTGCAGACCATTTTTTGTATGCTCAATGCAGATACAGCGCCCGCAGTGACCGCATATATACTGCCTATGCTCTCTTAGGCAGTCCAACGGATGAAGTAACGGCGTCACCCTGCTCTGGTCAATATAACACTCTATACACATATTCAAGTCTCCTTCTACTTAGTCAATTCTAATATAGCAAGTTTTTGAAGAAAAAGAAAGAAAAGATTGCCTTCCTCTTGCCAGACTTTTCACTTTTTGCTAAAATGATGTCAAAAAATTAAGAAGGACAAATTATGCCACAAAATCTATTTAAAGAATTGGCCCAGCTGGAGCAAGTAGAAGCTCTGGCTCTCGGCGGCTCACGGGCCGGCCAACATTTTGACCAAGACTCAGACTATGATGTCTATGTCTACCTGAGCGCCCCTCTCGCGCCAGCCATCCGCCAAGAAATCCTCAGCAAGTACTGCTCCTATATGGAAATTGGCAATCAATTTTGGGAACTGGAGGACGACTGCGTCCTCAATAATGGTATTGAGATTGAGCTGATTTACCGCTCGCTGGACGACTTTGACCAAGACCTGCAGACCGTCGTTTTAGAGCACCAAGCTCAGAATTCTTATACCACCTGTATGTGGTACAATCTGCTCCACAGCAAGATTCTCTACGATCGAGACGGCCGCTACGCTACGCTCCAGAGCAAGTACAGCCTGCCCTATCCAGCTGAGCTGAAAAAGAATATCATCAGCAAGCAGCGCATGCTCCTAGATCAAGCTATGCCAGCTTTTTCAAGACAGATCAAAAAGGCCCTCAAGCGCCAAGACCTGCTTAGTATCAATCATCGTAGCAGCGAGTTTTTCGCCTCTTACTTTGATGCCCTCTTTGCCCTCAATGAGCAGCTCCATCCAGGCGAAAAACGCATGCTTCAGTATGCCAAAGAAAATTGCTCCTTCCTGCCTCAGGATTTTGAAGCCACTATTCAAGACTACTTCCAACATCTCTACCAGCCAGACCATCAGCAGGAAGCAGTCCTAGCCTTGGATAGCCTTCTAGACAATCTTAAGCACTTGATTGAAGAATCCATCTAGAACTTCAACAGATAAAAAGCTCATGAAGTCAGTTTTTCAGCTAATTCATGAGCTTTTTGCATATCATTCTATAGTCTGGCACCTAAGAGGGCAAATCCAATTCAAACAGTCCGTACTCATGCTTGTCTCCTTGCAGTTCTGCCGCATAGTGGCGCGTGACGGTTTTTTGATGAATCAAGGCTCCAATAGCTGAGGCTTGACGCTTCTGCGCTTCTTTAAAAATCGGATAGGCCAAGGCAGAGCCCAATCCCAAGAATTGCTCTCCTACCCCGAGATACATAATCGTATAGCGTTTTGGAAAACGCTTGACCCAAAAAAGTTTAGCTAGGTTGAGAGGAGTCAGTTTTTGATAGACCAGAGAGCCATAGTCTGGCATGGCAATCAGAAAACCAGCTAGCTTGCCCTCCTTATAAGCCAGCTTAACCATAGAAAAATCAAGAATATACTGGTATTTTTGAAAAATCTGACTGAACTGCTGACTGGAAATTGACCGATAAATCGGAAAATCTTGATAGAGGCGATTGAGGAGCTCAAAAACCTGCAGCGAAGCTTGATCCCACTCCTTTTTCTTTGGAGAGCAAATGGTGAAACCCGCTTCTTCAAAAGACTCAAAGCGACGAGCTAGCTTGTCCTGATGAGTCTGATTGCTTACCTTGGGATAAAAATTGGACAGATACCGCTCCTTGAGCTCAAAACCAGCAGCCCGCCATAGCTCAGGATAATAGTCTGGATTATGAGGTTCTCCAGTAAAAGGGAGCTCCTCTGTTCCAGTCAACTGCATTCGATAGCCTAGCCAAAAGCTAGCCTGTACCGGACCAATAATCTTGTTCGCTCCGAGACTGCGAGCAAAACCTGCTAAATGCTCGATAAAAGCAGATGCAATTTGTTGATCATTGATTGACTCGAAAAATCCCAAGTAAGCAGCCTCATCATCTGAATAAAAGGTCAGAAGTCCTCGAATGCAGGGCTGACTGTTCATATAGCCAATAAAGGCATAGGTATCTAAGTCAGAACTCAGCGGGTGACTACCCTCAATCAAAGCCAGCTCTTCCTCTTCCGATTGCATAAGGTGGTCTGGCCGGTAAATATGCTTTGGCAGGGCTAGAAAATCCTTTATCTCCTCTGTATTGGGTTTGACCGGTTTAATTTCCAGCATGATCTTCCTCCTTAATCAGTCGAATCTTGCCAGTAAGGCCATCCATCTCAATCCAATCACCGTTTTGCAGCTGACTGCAGGCACCTCTGACATTGACAATGGAAGGAATACCTAACTCGCGGGAAATAATGGCCGTGTGGGAGAGCAAAGACCCCTGCTCGGCAATGACACCCTTGGCTTGGGTCAGAAGATAAACCCAGCCCGGATCGGTCATCTTTGTCACGATAATCCGGTCCTGAGCAGACTCAATTTCCTGCACATCTTCTACGACCAAAACCTGAGCCTTAACGCAGCCAGGCGAGCAGCCAATCCCTTGTAAGGCTTGATTAGCCGTATTGTGACTGCTGGTGTGGTTTTGCAGTTTCAGGTATTTCTCAAAGACCTGTCCAGCAAAAACATAGCGACTAAAGGTTGGCAGCTCCTTATCCGTCTCCAATTTCTCCCGACGCTCGGCTATCAAGCCACTAACATCTCTGGGCTTTCTGGTCAACTCAAACAATTCTTCCTTGGTCAGATAAAAAACATCGTCAGGCGTAGCCAGCAGCCCTTGCTCGGCTAATTGCTGCCCAAGCGTTCGGAAAATCTGCCGCATCATGCCATAGATTCGTGTGCGGTTTAAGCGGGAGCTTTCCCGATATTTAACCCCCGTCATGGCTCGCTTGCGAAGAAAATTCGTCCACCAGCCTGATTTTTGCTCCTCTTCTTCAAGTTTCTGAGGAGCCAACTTCTTCTCCTCTTGCTGGCACATTTGTAGTAAGAGCTTGAGCAGACGCTCGGGGTGCGTTCGGAAAGTGGGAGTTTCTAGCTTCAACTCTTCCGGAGCTCGATCACCAAATTCATGGATAAAATGGACTATTTCTTTGACCAAAGGATGCTGACGACTTAGAAAGACTTCTGGACTTTCACTTACCATGGCCTGTCTAATCTCTGCATTTTCTTCTTCTTTCAGCTGAGCTGTTAAAGCCTGCAGAGCCAAAGCCGGCCGCATACTTTCAATCTGCTCAATCCCTGCAATCTCAGCCTGAACAGCCCCACCGCGACGCGACTTCTTTAGGAGTCCAGTATAGACAAAAGCATACAAATCATTGACCAGCGTAATGTCCCAGTGAGCCAAAATATCCTCTTTTAGCTTGCTGACCAAGGCAATTAAGGTCTCCGCATCTGCGTCGGGAGAAAAGCTCGCTTCATATTCTAGCTGAATCTGGGCAAACTGTTCTTCCAGTTGCCGCATTTGCTTGGGTGCTGTCCAAAACTCTCTGATGATACGAAGCATGATTTGCAGGCGTTTGAAAGCAGATAGGTGCACCGGCATCTGAGGCACCTCTGTCTCTCGCACTCCCAGCATATCCTGCCAGATAGGGATGATTTTCTTTGAAAAAGGCAGAAGCTGCAGCAACTGATACCAGCTCTGAATCTGGTAATAAACTCGGCTATTGACCGGCTGCAGCATATTTTGAAAAGTGGCTTCATAGGCAGCTAACTCTGGAGCATCCTTGCCAACCAAGCGCTGGGCCAGACTTAGGAAAATGCTGGCATAAGCCTCTTGGATAAAGCTAATGGTCAAAGGAGTGGAAACTCCCGGATAGCTCTCGACAATGTTGCTGTTATCCAGAATAATCCGCTGTCCCTCTGGCAAGGTGGTAATAGGTCGAGCCTGCAAGAGATAGAGCTGGCCATTTGCGAAGGTAAACTCCATATCCATATAAGGTCCGAAAAGCTGACTTACCTGACTAGCCAAGGCTTGTAACTTCTCAAGTTGTTCCTGTGATACGTCTGGTGAGTCCTCCGTCTGCTCTGTATAAAAGAGCTGGTCCTTGGGATGGAGGGTCACCATGGTTGTAGGAATCTTATCCTCGACAACCTTATTACCCAAGCCCCGACCGATGACAATGATGTGCTCGTTCAGAATGCCCTTGGGGTTAGCTGTGAAGTAAATCCCAGACAAGTCTCCCTCTTGCATGACCTGAACAAGGCAAATCATCTGCGCTTGCTTCAAGGATAATCCCTGCTCAAATAGATAACTAAGAGCCGACTCCTGATAAAGAGAGAGCAAGGTCGCTTGGATGGCTTCTTTAAGTCCCTCTGGCTTTACATTGAGCTGGCTCTCAAACTGACCAGCAAAGGATGAGGCCTTCCCATCCTCAATGGTAGCAGATGAGCGGACTGCAAAGCGACAGTCTGTCTGGAAAAATTCCTTACGAACCCAACTTTCTGCCGCTGTCAAATCTTCTTGACTAAACTGCTCTCTGCCCCAGTCCTGCAACTGCTGACTGAGTTGGGACAAGTCCAACTCTCCAGACCGATAGGCTGCTTCCATCCGCTCCAAGTCAGCAGAGCTAGCAGATGTTTGAAAAAAGTCAAAAGCAAACACTGCAAAGTCAGGAACCGGCAAACCAGCAGCCTGCATTTTCAGTAAATGATAGGCCTTGCCTCCGACCTGGCCAAGCCCTGTCTGCTTGATTCTTTTCATCAAAGCACCCCCATCAAGAGATAAACTGCAACGGACAGAACCATGGTCGTCTCCGTGATATATGTATAGCGCTCCACCCGCTCCCGGATATTAAAGCGAGTCGGATCCTTGATAAACTGCTCAAACTGGACGGTCATCCAGATGACATTCAGCACCAAGACTACCACTCCGACATGGGAAATATTCCAGAGCAAGGCGAAATTGGTCAAGATATCCAGCAGAGTCACCACCTCGATAAAGCGAGTGGCTTTTTTGTAGCCAAAAAGCATAGAATAAGTCACATACTCGGTCTCGTCTTTTGGCGCCCGAATCTTGCGGCAGACTTCCCAGATTAGACTTGGGAAATACATGGTAAAGGCCAGCAAGACGGTCGGCAAGGACAAGAGAGGCAGATTGTACTTGTAGCAGACAAAGGAGATAGTATAGAGATTCAAAATCATCATGACCGGATTATGGGTCACTAGAGCCAGTGGCAGAGAATTTTGAATCTTGTCACGCTTGAAGAACCAGAAGGACATGAGGGTCCCGTAGATATAGAGAAAGAGGAACCAGCCGATATTGTTCATAAAGAGGACATTAAGGAGTACAGAGACAGCTACGATAAAGCTGAGGGCAATAGCCAAGTCCTTCTTTTTCACTCGGCCAGATGGCAGAGCCCGATGAGGAAAGAGGCGTCTATCAGTCTCATAGTCCTTGAAATCATCCGCAATCCGCAGAATCATCAGAAAGACAAAAATCGTAAAAATTCCAATCAGCTCTTGATGGTCAAAGTGAAAGGTGGTCACTCCGTCATTGAGCAAGAGCACAAAGTAAATCTCAAAAAACATGATGGCAGCCACCATAAAGCGCGGCAGCAAAGGGAACATTTCCTTATAATAAACAGCTAATCGTTTAAACATAGCTTTTCTCCAATCTTTTCACCCATTTGAATCTGGGTTTCTATTCCGAGGTCTGAGTAAGTCAGGATGTCCTGATCCAAGCGAATCGTGCCTGCCGGATAGAGGACAAGGATGGTTGAGCCGCCCAGACCAAAGCAGCCCTTCTCCTGTCCCCTGATCAAACGGTCCCGACTGTGATTGTATATTTTTCCGACTAGCAGAGCCCCTACTTCCATCTGCAGGACAGGTCCTAGGTCGGTATCCAAAATACAGTATTCTCTTTTATTTTCCTTGTAAATCAAGCGCCGCTTCTGGGCTACCTGCCTGACCGTATGCAGGCGGCCTTTGATTTTTCGTCTTCGGGTAATTCTGCCGGATTCAGCAGCCAGATAGCGGTGCAGGTCTTCCACTCCCAGTCGATAAACCAGCGCTGTTCCGCCACTAAACAGCTGAGCCAACTCTTCATCCAGCAGTAAGTCAGCTACCCTGTATGTCTGCCCCTTAATCATCAGCCGCAAGTTCTGACTGATGGTAAAAGCCTCCAGCTTGGCATCCGCCACTGCCAGTACTTGACTGTCAGGACAGATTGGACGCAGAGCGGGCTTGATTCTCCGCTGGAAAAAAGCGGCAAAACTAGGATATGGACCATCCTCATAGTCAGCCAGATTCAGCTGATAATTTTCCACAAAAGCTGCTATTTTCTTGCGAGAACAAGGAGTGTAGTCTTTCAAAGTCAGAAGATAAGACAGGCTAGGTCGGGTCAAGATAGGCAATAAGAAGCGACCCCAAGCAGTACCATAAAGCTTGTCTAGCAGACCCGCCTTGTATTCTATCGGTTCCACTACTTGGCCAGTCCTTCTCTGATAGACTTTAACCATGGGGCAGAACCCCCAGACCAATCAGACTTGCAACAGCTAAAATCGCAAAGACTAGGTAGGCCAGCTTATTCGGCTTGGGAATCCGGCAGTTGTAGACAAATAGGAAGGTCAGCAAAAGAGACAAGCCCAACCACACCCAAACAAACAGAGCAGGCACCAGCCATTGACAGACTAGATAGGTCAGAGGGAAAAAGAGGGCGCTGTAGGTCACGGGCAAGCCGATAAAATACGAGCCAGATCCTTCATCATGCTTGGCCAAGCGATTAAAATGAGCCAAGCGCGTAACCGCAGCTAAGACATAGAGGACAGCCAAGATGATATTGGCAACTCCCAAAGGCAGCTGGGTCATGAGGAGCACAGCCGGGAGAGCCGCAAAGCTAATCATGTCGCAGAGCGAATCAATTTCAATGCCGAAGCGCTTCTGGCTTTCAGTCCGCTTCATCCGCCGCGCAACCACACCGTCAAAGAGGTCGCAGATACCGCTAACGATAAAGGCCATCATGGCTAGCCGCAGCTGGGACTGAATGATGGCATAGACTGCCAAAAGTGCAAAAGCAGCGCCCATATAAGTCAGGATAACAGATTTGTCGTATTCACCGATAAACAATGGTTCATTCTTCTTCATGAATTCTTATTTCTCCTCTTCTTCCATCTAAGGTTACTAGCATGCCAGTTTCTAGTAGCTGAGTTGCATTCTTGGTACAAACCAGAGCTGGAATCCCGCATTCCCGAGCGACAATGGAGGCATGGCATAGAACCCCGCCATACTCTGTCACAAGACCGCCTAGAATACCGAAAACATAGCTCCAGCCCGTATCTGTATAGCGAGTGACAAGAATTTCTCCCGGTTCAATCATCTCAATATCAGCCAAATCCAAGAGAACTCGAACCCGGCCGGTCACCTGACCGCTGCTGGCTGGCATTCCCGTCAGCAGAGCCTGACTATCATGGTCTACCTCTTCCAGGCTCATCTCTTTATCAGTCAAATCCCCCGCTGGCTCAAAATTCCGATAGGCCTGACAATAATGCCGATTATCAGCTGCTTCTGCTTGCAGCTGGTCAGCAGTCTTTTCCCCTTCCATAAAGGAAGTCAGACTTTCTTTCTTAATGTAAAAAATATCTTGAGAATCTTTCAGAAAGCCTCGCTTTTCATAAGCTCGGCCGAGTTTGAGGCTAATCTGGCGAATGAGGTAGTAATAACGTGTGGAAATATCTTTGAACTCCTCCCGCCACCAGAGCAAGTTCCGCAAGTCTTCGCTGATTTTTTCTATCTTTTTCTGCTTGGCTCGAGATAGATGAGCCAAATCCAGCTCAGACCCTGAGACAGGGCTGAGCGAACCTTTAGCTGCTTGGTAATACGCTGAATCAGCAATCAACTGCTGGACCACTGCCATAACCTGATGAGAATCTTCTTCATAACTAGCTACTCGCAAGTCCAGCTCCCGTGCCGAGTGATAGCCCAAATCCTTTTGGAAATCCTGAATCTTGATGAAATCTGCTCGCTCAGGGTATTGTGCAGCCAGTCCCTGCAATTCTTCCACCGATAGCTTCAACCAATCGTCTGTCAGTTTCTCCTCTGCCAAAATAAGATCCGCAGCTTCCAGCATTCTAGCTAAAGGCTTAGTATGCGAAACATTTCCTAACTTGGCAATCAGTCGGAAAAATTCATCGACCGTCAGCCATTTGAGCAGACTGGTCTTTTTCATAGACAGCTGGACTGTATTGATGTAGGCCTGCCAGAAATAAGTTCCCTCACTGTCTAAATAAGCCTGATTTAGCACTAACTGCCAAAGACTCTCGGCTTGTTGCAGCGGGCTTTGGTCGTTCAGTTCTCGTATTTCTTGATGAAGGCTGGTAAATTGCTGGCGCAGCTCTTGCAGCTTGTCTGGTGCCTGACACAGAAAATCTTTGGTTACCTTTTGCGTTTTCCAAGCTACCCGCAGGAAATTCAAAAGCAGAGCCGGACTTAATTTGCTGGTAAAGCCTTGACCTTGGTAGTCTTTATTAACTCCCAGCTCATCATCAAAGTCTCGCTCAGTATAACCTGGAATCTGCTCCATGCCTTGCTTGACCACGCCCAAGTTCCAGAAAGGCCGAGCATAATGCAGGCGCATCAGCGGCGGCATCACTCCTTCAGGCTCTAGGCCAATAGCCAGCAAAAAGCTGGAGAGTGCCTCTTGCCAAGAATGGCGGTAAAGGCTCCACATGAGATTTGGACAGGGCTGAGCCGCCACGCCTCCGTCCCGAAAATTCGCCGTCGTCCAGCGACCACTGTCGATTTTGGTTGGTACTGTCGTGATGGGCCGAGCCTGCAGTAGATAAACTTGTTCTTGGACAGCACACCACTCAATATCCATCGGCCGACCAAAATACGCCACAATCTGCAAAACTTGCTCGTGCAGCTTCTGCAAGACTGCCAGAGGCATTTCAACTTTTTCAAACTGGCTCCAGTCTGGCTTGTACCAAGGAAGAGTCAACTGCTCAGGATTAACTAGACCGCTAACCAAGCTCTCAGCCGAGCCTTTTACATACTCAAGCAGCATGGTCTGGTCTTGATTGGTCGCCACGTCTAGGGAAAAGCAGACACCGCTGAAGTCAGGATCTATCTGCTCCTGGATTAGCACTGCCATGGCAAAATCCTGCTCAGGCAGACCCTGGCGTTGCCAGTAGGCCAAAGCTTCTGGATTAAAGAGGGAAAGCAGACAAGAACGAATGCCCTGCTCAATTTCTGATAGTGTCCGGCAGTTGCCAATCGAGTCATATTGACCGGCAAATGACATGGCCTGTCCGTCTTCTAAGAGGGCACTGCTGCGAACGATATAAGCTTGATTTTGCCGGCAAAAGGCTGCTAACTCCTGTAGCCAAGCTGGATCCAAGGGATACTGCTGCAAACGCTCTGCTATCTCCTCCTTGCCCAGATGAATTAACTCTGCAAGCCCCTGTTCTGAGTATTCTGGCAGAGCTGCTCTTAGCCAAGCCATTACTTGATCTGCTGGCAAAATCAAGGCTTTAGGAACCGAAAGTCCCAGCTGACAGAGGCGAATGAGTTGATTGATTTTGCCGCCATAGATGGCCGACGGCTCTTTTTCCAGCCATAGTTCTTTCATCATAACTTCCATCTCACATACGGTTTTTTCTGAGCTTGGCCCAGTAGAGCAGGCGATTAACTCCCAGATGCGTGACCGCCCCCAAGATTAGTATGCCCAACATCTGCTGCCAAGACAGAGGAATATAGAAAAGTAGCAGGAGAATACAGCCGATTAAGGAATCAATCTGATCTAGCCAGATAAAGGGCCACTTCCAACCATTCTCTGCCGTCTTGCCCTCTCTGATCTCCAAACGACGCTTGATGAAGCTATTAGGCAGCTCAAACAAAACATAAGCCAGACCCAAGAGAGCTCCTAGCACCAGATTAAAAAGCAAGGTGTTTTCGTAGAAGGCATAAACTAAGTGCAGTTTCTCTAGAGTAGGAGTGCTCTTCAAGAGCACCCCCCATAAAACCTGAGCCAAAGAGCCCCAAACAATCATTCCTATGAAGCCTTTCCAGGTCTTGTTAGCTCCGAAAAGTCGCTTTCCATCTTTCAAAACCAAGCCGCCATCCATGGGCCGATAAGCCGACTGCAGCAGTGAAGACTTGCAAAAGATCATATTCAGAACCCCAGCTAGAATGACTGGCATCAGGGTGATATACAAGGCAAGAACAGTGCGCATATCTATTTCCTATTCTTTTTTATGAAAATTAACCTGAAAAAATTAAGAGACTTCTCAAGCTTTTCTAGTTTTATTATACCATAAGTCGTAAAAGCCCTTACATAACCAACCACATACAAGTGTCACATCTGATAACCCTTCCAAACATTCACGACTTTTCTTTTAGGTACTTCCTCATTGTTCCTCTAATGTATGT
The DNA here is from genome assembly GCF_000767835.1 of Streptococcus sinensis. Taxonomy (GTDB): domain Bacteria; phylum Bacillota; class Bacilli; order Lactobacillales; family Streptococcaceae; genus Streptococcus; species Streptococcus sinensis. Next base: position 24,805 of record NZ_JPEN01000057.1, read on the forward strand.
AACGAACTTCAGTCTCTGCTGTCGAAAGATCCCTAACTTCAAGAAAAGAAGTTTTATCATCCTAGACATCAAAAAAAGAGGCTCTATAATTTCTGTAGTGGGTAAATCCACCGCAGGGATTATGGAGCCTATTTTGTTGTA
>NZ_JPEN01000078.1 GCF_000767835.1 Streptococcus sinensis
TTATCTCATTTTTCACTTAAAGCCTTGACAGACTTGACAAATGGTAGAAAAGAGCCAAAAAAAGAGAACCTGCGTTCTCTCTCAATGCTAACATTTGTCACCCACTATAAGTGATAAAGAGCTATATGTCATCGATTCTTAGTATCTAGGATAATGGTCACCGGTCCATCATTCACCAGCTCCACCTGCATGTCTGCGCCAAAAATGCCCGTTCGGGTCGGAACTTCCTGCTGCAGGGCGAGATTGAAGGCATCATAAAAATTGCTAGCCATCTCTGGTGGTGCGGCCTTGATAAAGGCTGGCCGATTGCCCTTTCTCGTATCTGCGTGCAGGGTGAACTGGGAGATAGATAAAATCTCTCCACCAATATCTTGAATGGACAGGTTCATCTTTCCCTCAGCATCAGAAAAAATTCGCATATTGACAATCTTGCGGACAGCATAATCCATATCCTCCTGACTATCGTCAGGACCCACTCCGACTAAGAGCAGGAGTCCCTGTTCAATCCTGCTATGCAGCTGTTGGTCAATGCTGACCTGCGCACGTTTCACGCGCTGAATGACGATTTTCATATCTTTTCCTTTATTTAATAACTAGCATCTACTCTATTATTCCCATACCTTAGCCATTGGTCCGCTTAACAGAATACACTTCCGGTACACTCTTAATCTTGTCCACTACTGTCGTCAACGTGGACAGATTGGCAATGCCAAAGGAAACATGGATATTGGCAAATTTCATGTCCTTGGTTGGCTGGGCATTAACTGTTGAGATATTTTTAGTGGTATTCGACAGAACCTGCAGCACATCGTTGAGGAGTCCAGAACGATTGAGACCGTAAATATCAATATGGGCTGTGTATTCTTTGGTCGTGTTGTTGTCTTCCCACTCCACCTCAATCAAGCGCTGCTCGTAATTTTCCTGAGCTTTGAGATTCATACAATCTTCTCGGTGAATAGCTACACCACGGCCTTTGGTAATGTAACCAACAATGTCGTCACCAGGCACGGGGTTACAGCATTTGGCGATCCGAATCAGGAGACCGGATGCCCCTTGAATCACTACGCCACCTTCATGCTTGACCTTGAGGGTGTCTTTTTTGTTTTCGACCTTAACCTCACCGCCCTTGACCAATTCCTCAGCTTCTGCTCTGGCCTTGGCCCGCTCTTCCTCACGGCGCTCTTTTTCCGTCAGACGGTTGAAAATGCTGATAGCACCAATCTCACCGAAGCCAATCGCTGCAAAAAGCGCTTCTTCAGTTTTATAGCTGGTTTTTTGCAGGACTTCCTCCATGTGCTTCTTGTCCATGTACTTATTCGCAACATAGCCCTGCTCCTGAAATTGAGCCTGCAAGAGCTCCCGCCCTTTGGAGATAGATAATTCCTTATCTTGATTTTTAAAGAATTGACGGATTTTATTTCTAGCCTTGCTGGTCTTGACAATATTGAGCCAGTCACGGCTAGGCCCAAAGGAGTTAGCATTGGTGACAATTTCCACCTGATCCCCTGTTTTCAGCTTGGTATTCAGGGGCACCATGCGGCCGTTAACCTTGGCTCCTGTCGCCCTCTCCCCAACCTTGGTATGAATCTCATAAGCAAAGTCAATCGGACCAGAATCTTTGGGCAGACAGCGCACCTCGCCATTCGGCGTAAAGACATAAATCTCTTCTGTCAAATAGCTTTCCTTGACCGAATCGACAAATTCCTGAGCATCTCCCGACTGGTCTTGGAGCTCCATCAATTCTTTGATCCAATTCATTCCGATGGCCGACTCTTTGCTGTTAACCTGACCTTTTATCCCTTTCTTATAAGCCCAATGGGCTGCGACCCCATACTCCGCCACTTCGTGCATTTCCTTGGTCCGAATCTGAAATTCAATTGGTCCTTTAGGCCCATAGACCGTCGTATGGATAGACTGATAGCCGTTAGCCTTACGATTGGCAATATAATCCTTGAAACGCCCCGGCATTGGTTTCCAGAGCTCATGGATATAGCCCAACATGGCATAAACATCACTGTGAGTTTCCAAAATACAGCGAATGGCAATCAAATCATAGATCTCATCAAAACGCTTCTTCTTATCCTGCATTTTGCGATAAATGGAATAAATATGCTTGGGACGGCCGTAAATCTTACCATGCAGATTGCGCTCACCTGCGTAGGTTTCGATCTTGTGGACAACTTCCTCCACCAGAGCTTCCCGCTCTCGCCGTTTTTCCTTCATCATGTGGGAAATTTTATAAAACTCCGTCGGATTAAGGTAACGGAAGGATAAATCTTCCAGTTCCCATTTGACACTGGAAATCCCCAAACGATGAGCCAGAGGAGCATAGATTTCCATGGTTTCCCGCGAAATTCGCTCTTGCTTGTCTGGCCGCAAATGATGAAGAGTCCGCATATTATGCAGACGGTCGGCTAGTTTGACCAAAATAACACGGATATCCTCAGACATAGCCATGAGCATTTTGCGATGATTTTCCGCCAACTGTTCCGCATGGGACTTATATTTCACCTTCCCCAGCTTGGTCACTCCGTCCACAATCACGCGCACATCATGCCCAAATTCCTGCTCCAAATCATCCAGCGTTGCCGAAGTATCTTCAACCACATCGTGCAAAAAACCACAGGCAACCGAGACAGCATCCAGCTTAAGCTTAGCTAAAATGCCCGCCACCTGGATAGGATGCACAATGTAAGGTTCTTGCGACTGGCGAGTTTGCCCGCTATGGCGATCTATGGCATAGACCAATGCCTTTTGTACAAAAGCCACATCTTTTGCAGTTAAATATTTTCTTGTGAGGGAAACGACCTGATCCCCCGTTAAATTTATTTCTTTTGGCATGCGCATTCTCTCCGATTTCTTGCCTACTATTTTATCACTTTTACATCAATATGAAAATACAGAAAGTGCAGAGAATTTAAAAGGATGCTAAAAGACGCAAACAACCCGCCTCTAAAGCGGCGGGTTGTGATGAAGGCGATGGTTTATTTCGGTCTGAACCATATCCTTCAAAAATTCAAAATAGGCATAGATGAGATAACCGATGGATACCACACCTAAAATAGCTACTAATACTTCAAATAAGGTAGACAAAGACATGATAAACCTCCTCTCCTTACCCAGTAAACATATGCATCCGGTCCCTTCAGGCGGCTGTTTTGTTTCCGTTTTTTCCCTTTCTAGCCTGCCTTAGGATTCACTTATATTATACCATTTATCAGCCGAATAAAACAAGAAAAATTAAGAAATTTGCTCTATATAAAAAAGCAAACTAACATCATATCAGTCTACTTTTTCTCTTCTGGATTCAAATCATCGAAAGTGTTGCTGTTTTTGCTAATTGCTTCACTGATTGCTTTTTGACCCAAGCCGTTAATCGAGCTGTCCATTTGGTTGGATAGATTGAGCACAGCTGTCTTGTTTGTCATGGCCAAGATACCAATCTCCTCATCATACTTCTCTACAATATCTTTTCGACTTGCTTTTATCGGTGGTGCGCAGAAGGCTTTAATAGCTTCTCTTTCCAATGATTTTTTGATTTGTCTTCGTGCTACTTCGGTAAAGGGGCTGCACAATGCATCTGAGACAACATCTGCTATACTCATTTATTTCCTCCTTCTTCCTCATCCAATTTCCTTCTCAGCTGGTAACTCTTTTCTAATTCGTCTTCCAGCTGCTTGCGATCTTTCCGATACTGATTTGTCAGTTTTTCATCTTTTTCTTCTATTTTTGCACATTGACGACGATATTCTCTATCCGTCTCACTCGCATAAGTATTTAACAGATTAATAAACTTACGACACTCTTCCTTATCCACGTAATCTTGTCGGCTAAAGTGATAAGTAGCCTCCTCAAACTCTTCATAAAGTCTAGTCAGATGACGCTTGTTATCTTCTAGTTTCCAATATGTTTCTTCTATTTCTTTCTTGGCAGCCTTATAATCATCCTCCAAGTCCCAGAGTTCTTCTTCTTGTTTTCTAATTTTAGCTTGAATTTCATCTATGTTGTCCATTGGCTAATATCTCCCGCCAAACTTTCGTCTGCTGCCACTGCCTGATTAATACCATTTCGGATACTACCCTCTAAGTCTGTAAACGCCGTTACAATAGCGGCCGATTTGTTTACCGCTTTATCAAAATGTCGCTGAGTCTTTCCTACAATGCTATCATAAGTTACTCCAGCCTCTGCATAGGCCTCCTGCACCTCATCATAGGTCAATTCTGTAACAAACCAAGGAATTTCCTTGCTTTTGTCATAGAGTTCTTCAGCATCTGTCACTGCTTTTTTCGCAACCGCCTCAATCTCGCTGTGCCCATTGCTGACAGCCTCTGTCAGAGCTGCCGCAACAGCCGTTGTCTGGACGCTATCCAAGAAAAACATCTCATGACTGTTAATACTGCCATCTGATAAAAACTGACCGGTCAATTGCTTGAGGAGACCGTCTTTTACTCCCTGCAATTTCTTCAAGGTCTTATAGTGCTTCTTTTCAAGCCCAGTCATCCTCTCTGGACTCTGTTTTTCCAAAATATCCTTGATTTGATTAATTTGATTCTTATCACCTGTAATATCCGGGTCAAGGCTGTGTCCGCCAGAATTATCAAGTATATACTCTTTGCCTAGATAGACACCTCCAAGTCTATCGGACCATATGTTAAGAGGATCTTTTTCTGTTGTAATACGAATGACTTGACCTGTAAAGTCCGCATATTTGTTCAGAATCTTCTCGCGAGCAGAATCCAACGGAATCAGATAGTCTATGGCTCTATCCTTCATTCGAATCACTCCCTCTACATAGAGAGGGGCTGAGTTATATACCACTGTACGCGGAGCGTTAAATTCCAAAGCTACCCTCTGAGCAATATTACCCCCTAAAGAATGCCCTGTTAAGGTGATATTGTCCCCATATTTCTGTCAGATTCTTTCGTAAAATTTAAAAGCTTCATCATAATGATAGCCATAAGGCATTAAAATACTAGTAACATCTACCATGACATCTGTTACAAAATCCGCATTAGGATTGGTTCCCGTGTAAGCAATAATAACCTCTCCGCTATCCTTATCTAGGAAAGCTGTACCGCTTGTACCAGTCAAACCGTCACGAAAATCATCTAAATATTCAAGATTAGGAGGGAGAGACTTCAATTTATTAACTTCCCTAAAAAGTTTATTTTTAGCATTATCTTCAATATCAGACTGATGAACTCGAACATTTTCAAATTCATAAGTCAGATTAGAAGCATCTAAAGTTGGAATCCCACTATTGGCCATTATATACCCCCGCATTTGACACCGTTTCTCTAAAGTAATAGCCATCTTTATAATCTATTAAAATTGAGTAGTAGTAATAACCTTCATTTTGTAGAGAACTTCCAATCTCAAGTATGCTTTTCTCAGAATCTTTTTTATCAAAATAATTATTAACTATTTTATTTTCTGTAAGATAAGATATGCTAAAACCATTTGTTACACTGTTATACGATTTTTCTTTTAATCTAAAATTAGATAATTCAGCTTTGTTTATAGTTAACTTTTGAAATAAAAATCTGTCAAACTTCCATATTTTCCTAGCGGTCTCTTCATCAGAAAAAGTAAACTTGTTATCCGCATAATGAACACTTACGACCACATTTTCACTTTTTGGCGCATCATCAGTTGCTGGAATTTTAGCAAGGGTACCCACTATTGTATGCGATGTTGCATCACCCTTCAGCTTAATTTCCGTGATGAAATCATCGATTCCATCACTCTTCTTTTTAAAATAGACCTGCTCAATCTCAAACCCTTCCGGAAATTGCTTAAATAAATCAAATAGATTCTCAGTCGGATAGACGCGACTGACCTCAGAAACCTTATTCTCAATCCATTCTCGGCTGTTCTTATTTTCTCCGCATCCTGCCAAGCCCATCATTATCAGTCCTCCTACAAGTAACATTGTGAGAAAAGTGCGTTTGTTCATGACCTTCTCCTTATTTATGATATTCAATAAAACAACTAACCTTAATTCCCTTATAGTATATCATAAAACCAGCACTGCCACGCTATCCTATATAACATCGAGATTTACCATAATAAAATAGGTACAGGGATCGTCTAGGTATTGGAGGTTAGGAGGGATAGACTTCAATTTATTAACTTCCCTAAGAAATTTATTTTTAGCATTATCTTCAATGTCAGACTGATGAACTCGAACATTTTCAAATTCATACGTCATATTCGCTGCATCTAAAGTTGGAATCCCACTACTCACCATTATTCAACTCTCCATTAGACACCGTTTCTCTAAAGTAATAACCATATTTATAATCTATAACTACAGAATAGTAGTAATAATCATTATTCTGTAAAGAACTTCCAAATTCTAATGTACTATTTTTAGAACTACTCTTTCTAAAAAATTTGTTTATTATTGGATTACTCACACTATAAGATATGTCAAAACCATTAGTCACACTGTCATAACTCTGACTCTCTAATGTAAACTCAGATAAAATACTTTTATTAATCGTTAATTCTTGAAACAGAAAACCATTCAATTCCCAAATTTCTTTTGCTCTTTCTTCATCTGAAAAAATAAATTTCTGTTCTATGTAATTAACATCAATAATATCTGTCTTGTTTTCTGACTTCAAATCTTTTCGAATTAATTTACCAGTTATCGTTTTGAACTGACTATTTCCGGTTAAATATATTTTTATGCTAACTTTATCATTCATATATACTTGATAGACTTCAAACCCTTCTGGAAATTGCTTAAACAAATCATATAGATTCTCAGTCGGATAGACGCGACTGACCTCAGAAACCTTGTTTTCAATCCATTCTCGGCTGTTCTTATTTTCTCCGCATCCTGCCAATCCCATCATTATCAGTCCTCCTACAAGTAACATTGTGAGAAAAGTGCGTTTTTTCATAACCTTCTCCTTATTTATGATATTCAATAAAACAACTAACTTTAATTCCCTTATAGTATATCATAAAAGTCCTACTTCCAGACCAGCCCTGACAGTACCGAGATTAGTAGCAATCAAATAGGTATGAGAAGCGTCTCAGAATTCAAGATTAGGGGACCAGATTCTTAAAATCACTTCTTTCTGCAATAAACATTAAATTGTGTGTTAAGATTTATCAATTGATGAAAGCGCTTCGATGTAGTATAATGGAAATCCGACATTCATTTTTAAAAAGGAGTTATTATGTCAAAATCATCTCTTCAAAAAGCCCTTGTGCTTTTGAGCACAGCGGCTCTTGCAGCTGCTGCAAATGCAGTTCAGGCTGATCAGCCCACCCCAGCAGTCACTGCCGATCCTGCTATAGCAAGCAGCACGGCAGATAGCAGCGCAGCGGAAACAAAAGCAACGACTGCAGCAAATCCTACTGAAGCTGCTATGACATCAGAGAGCACGGGACCTAGCTCTGCTATTTCCCCTGAAAATGCTAGTGGAAATACTGATACTCTGATGGCCATGGCTCGCAACGTCGCAGCTACTGAGGACACTAAGCCCGTTGAGGGACAGACTGTTGATGTTCGTATCCTAGCAACGACCGACCTCCATACCAATCTGGTCAACTACGACTACTATCAGGACAAGCCAGTAGAGAGCTTGGGACTGGCTAAGACAGCCGTGCTAATCGAGAAAGCCAAGAAAGAAAATCCAAACGTCCTATTAGTGGACAATGGCGACACCATCCAAGGAACGCCGCTAGGAACCTACAAAGCCATTGTGGATCCTGTGAAGAAGGGTGAGCAGCATCCTATGTACGCTGCCCTGCAGGCTCTGGGCTTTGAAGCCGGTACGCTGGGGAACCATGAGTTCAACTATGGTCTGGACTATCTGAACCGCGTGATCGAGACAGCTGGTATGCCACTTGTCAATGCCAATGTGCTGGATCCCGCAACCGGTAAATTCATCTATCAACCTTACAAAATCATCGAAAAGACCTTTACGGATACGCAGGGCCGCTTGACGACTGTCAAGATTGGTGTAACCGGGATTGTACCGCCGCAAATCCTCAACTGGGATAAGGCAAACCTAGAAGGAAAAGTGGTCGTTCGCGACTCTGTTGAGGCTATTCGAGATATTATTCCTGAGATGCGCAAGGCTGGTGCAGACATCACTTTGGTACTTTCTCACTCTGGTATCGGAGATGATAAGTATGAAAAAGGCGAGGAAAATGAAGGCTATCAAATCGCCAGTCTGCCAGGTGTGGATGCTGTTGTAACCGGCCACTCCCACGCAGAATTTCCAAGCGGAAACGGAAGCGGCTTCTACGAAAAATACCCTGGTGTAGATGGGGTCAACGGTAAAATCAATGGCACACCAGTGACTATGGCCGGAAAGTACGGCGACCATCTAGGCGTCATCGACCTCAAGCTGACTTACACCGACGGTAAATGGAAGGTCACTGACAGCAAGGGCTCCATCCGCAAGGTGGATACCAAGTCTAATGTAGCAGACAAGCGCGTCGTTAACATTGCCAAAGAATCTCATGAAGGAACAGTCAAGTACGTCCGCCAGCAAGTCGGTACCACAACTGCACCTATTACCAGCTACTTTGCTCTGGTCAAAGATGATCCATCCGTTCAGATTGTCAACAATGCCCAGCTTTGGTATGCTAAGAAAGAACTAGCGGGCACACCTGAAGCCAATCTTCCTCTCCTGTCTGCAGCAGCGCCTTTCAAGGCAGGAACTCGTGGGGATGCAACGGCCTACACAGACATTCCAGCTGGCCCTATTGCCATCAAGAACGTAGCCGACCTCTATCTCTACGACAATGTCACAGCTATCCTCAAGGTCAACGGTGCCCAGCTCAAAGAATGGTTGGAAATGTCAGCTGGCCAATTCAATACTATCGACCCAACAAGCGACCAACCACAAAATCTCATCAATACCAACTACCGAACTTATAACTTCGATATTATTGATGGTATCACCTATGAGTTTGACATCACCCAGCCTAACAAATACGACCGCGAAGGCAAAGTCGTTAACGAAAATGCCAGTCGGGTTCGCAATTTGAAGTATCAAGGCAAGGAGATTGACCCTAAGCAAGAATTTATCGTCGTGACCAATAACTATCGAGCTAACGGTAAGTTCCCAGGTGTTCGAGAAGCCAGCCTCAACCGTCTGCTCAATCTGGAAAACCGTCAGGCCATCATCAACTATATCTTGGCTGTCAAAAACATCAATCCAAGTGCCGATAGAAACTGGCATTTTGCTGACACTATCAAGGGGCTAGACCTGCGCTTCCTGACAGCTGACAAGGCCAAGAACTTGATTGGTACAGACGGAGACATCGTCTATCTAGCAGCGTCAGCCCAAGAAGGATTCGGCGAATACAAATTTGTTTATGTCGCACCGAAAACTGAACCGGTACCTATCGAGCAGCCAAGCCGTCCGACTATCGCAGTCGAAGCAGCCAACCTGCAGCATAGCAGAGTAGACTTCCCTGTCTTGACCGCAGCTGATCCAAGCACAAACAAGCAAGCTTCTCACAGACAAGCAGGAGCAGAAAGTCTCCCAGCAACCGGAGAAAAGACATCCTCGCTCGGAATCTTGGGACTTGTCATGATCGGACTTGCAGGAATCTTCGCCTTCAAAAAACGGGAAAGACAATAATAATTAAAAAATTAGCAGCCATTTTGGCTGCTGTTTTTGCTTTTTAAAGACTGTCATTGCTCAATTCCAATAAAACACTGACTGCGGTCAAGGCATAAAGCGGAGCGGTTTCAGCCCGCAGGATACGTGGACCCAGACCAGCGGAGACAGCCCCTGCTTGGCCAAAGGCTGCTATTTCATCTGGCGACAGACCGCCCTCCGGTCCAAAGATAAAGAGTACTTTTGCGCCGGATTCCAAGCCCGACAGAGCTCGGACTAGAGCTGCAGTTTCTCCCTCTTTGGCTGATTCTTCATAGGCCACGATGATGCGGTCAAAGTCTGCCAAGGCCGCTAGAAAATCTGCCTTTTTATCAAAGAGCCGAATCTCAGGAATCAGATTGCGCTTGCTCTGCTCTGCTGCTCCCTGAGCAATTTTTTCCAGTTTTTCACTCTTTTTAGCCAGTTTTTTGCCATCCCACTTCGCCACCGACCAGTCCGCTGGGAAAGCCCAGATAGCACTCGCCCCCAGCTCTGTTGCCTTCTGAGTGATAAATTCTAATTTATCACCCTTAGGAAAGCCTGAAGCAATGGTCACTTGGACCGGCAGCTCGGTATTGTCTGCTAGCTCCTCCAAGATTTCCAAGCTCTGCTGACTGGGATCCAATACCCGAGCCAGCCGTTTCACACCGTCATCAAAAACCAGCGTGACTTGGTCGCCCTCTTTGAGCCGCATGACTGAAAACATATGTTTGGCCGTGTCCTTATCCGTGACCACCAGAGGAGACTGAGGTTTACCTTGTATAAAATACTGCTGCATCTAACCACCTATCACGCCTGAAATGTCCTGCGTTTTCTTAAAGACACAGGCATTCCATTCGCCCTGAATCATATGCGTTTCCAGAAAAAATCCTGCCGCTTCCGCTGACTCGCGCACCATTTCCCACTTCTCAGAAATAATCCCACTCATAATCAGATAGCCCTCATCTTTGACTAGACGGTAGGCATCCTCTGTCAGATGGATGAGAATATTGGCCAAGATGTTGGCAACAATGACATCCGCCTCGATTTCTACGCCTCGGAGAAGATCCCCCGGCGCCACATGAATATTCTCCATACCAGTGTTGAGCTCAATATTTTCCTGAGCCATGCGCACCGCCACCTCGTCTAAATCATAAGCGTAGATGTCCTTAGCGCCTAAGAGAGAGCTGGCAATAGAGAGGACGCCACTGCCTGTGCCTACGTCCAGCACAGTTTCTCCGCCCCGCAAGACCTGCTCCAGCGCAAAAAGGCTCATCTTGGTCGTTGGGTGAGTACCCGTACCAAAGGCCATGCCTGGGTCCAGCTTGATGATCTTCTCACCAGCTGTCGCCTCATAGTCTGTCCATGACGGCACAATGGTCAAGTCATGGGTGATCCGAGCCGGCTCAAAGTATTTCTTCCAGTTGTCCGCCCAGTCTTCCTCAGCCAGTTCCTGCCGAGTTAGCTGAATATCTCCCGTCTCCAAGCCAAAGCCATCCAGCTCAGCCAGTCGCTCATTGGCCTGGGCTGCAATAGCTTCTATATCCACCGAAGCTGGATAATAGCCTGTAATCTTGACCCGCTCGCTCTGTTCAACTTCCGGAAAAAGCTCACCATACTGATCAACCTGTCCCAGATAGTCTGCGCTGTCATCGATAGCCACACCCTGACTGCCCAGCTCAATCAGAATATTCGAGGCCGCTTCCTCCGCCTCACGCTTCACTTCAATCGTTAATTCCTGCCATGTTTCCATGTTACTATTACTCCTTGTCATATTCTAATCCAAGTTCTTGAAATATGTATAAACGTAATACTTCTTGACATAATTCAAGAAGTTCATACATTTCCTTAAAATCTGTTACTAGATTTTTATATTTTGATTTCTCGTCTCCATGGGTATAGTAGTTACGACTATCATACAACTTTTCAACAATACTCGAGATGGAATCCTCAGAAAACTTGCTGTTCTCTATTTTACCTAAAGCATTTGTAAATAAATCTAGCAATTTCTTTCTTAAGTCATTATCTTGTCTTTGATATTTCAACCTATTTCTAAAGATTTTTTTAAAACACTCATCAACATTGTTATTAATAAAATCAAACACTCTTTGTTTATTTATTTCTTCTTCTTTAGAAACATCAGCTCGTTGTTCACCTCGAAAATTCCTAGCATAGACTTCTAAGTTACGAATAGAATCAATAAAACTATCTTCAAGATAGGGAGCACCATGCAAATTGGCTGTAAAACTTCGAACAATAAATTCTAATTGCTCACTTTTATCGAACCAATTGTTTATAATAACTTCAAAATTATCATCTAGTTTATTCAATGAAATTTTGTGTAGTTTATGCTTATCCCATTTAATGTTTTTCCTTGAATGTTGTACAAAATACTTCCCTTTAATTATAGGCCAGTTGTTATCCTGACGTTTTTTACATAGAAATTCAATGGTTAGAAAAGACAAAGGCTTTTCAGACAATATCTCGACTAATTCCTTAATTCTTCTCGAAGCCTCATAGCATTTCTGCAAAGAGACCTTTTCATTTTTAGCAGAGGATAAACGAATTTTATAAAATTGTTCTAAGCTTAATGCGTCATATGAAAAAGTATAGCTCGCTACATCTTCAAACTTTAAATTTTCTGATTTTATCAAAATTTCTGTAGATTTATATTCAGAAATATTTACAGCAATATTAAAATTTTGCTGTTCGAAATCACGTTCCGCGCTTATAATTGATTTGCCAATCCAATCTTCTAAATGATCAAAAGAGAATTGATAATACTGGACTTTGGTATCTTCCAATTCGTCAATCAATTCAACTATCAACTCTTTGAAATTATTCTTATTTGGAAGCCATTGATAATTTATTTCAAAAATTTTAAAATTCTTTATCCTATATTTTTTCATTGGGAATCCCGAACTACTATCTGTCCCATACGGACTGCCATAAGATTCCAAAATTAATAGATTACCTGAGGAATCAAATCCATATATTTTATCAACAGGATTACCAAAATTAATAGATATAGCCTCATCATTTGGAAATTCCCCGAAAATTTCTAATACAATCTCATTAGGTGAGTATGTCAAAATACCACTATTTGCTTCAGAGCTAACTACCTTTGATTTATTATCAGAAAAATATCCTTTGATTTCAAAGTCTTTATCCCATGAATATGATTTATATGTTAATTTACTCATATCTTTTAGAACCTATTTACCATCCAAATAATCACTCAACCTGTCCTGCAACTGCGGAATAACCTTTTTATCTAATAAGAACTGGCGAATATCCATCATCTGATAAGCCTGCCCCTCATCACCAAAGACGATACTGGCAAAATCTTTCTGAGTGATGGTTCCCACCATAAAAATAGAGGTTTTGTCTGGATCAAGCATTCCTTGATATTCCTTAATCCAGACAATAGCAGCTTCTTCAAGCTTCAAACCAAGCTCCTCAAAAACCTCCCTTTGGACACATTCAAAAGGAGTCTCCTCTCCTTCGCGACCACCGCCCGGCAACTCCCACATATTTGGCCAAGGGATGGTTGGAATATCATCTCGTAATATGGTGAGCAGCTTATCATCACAAAGCAAGGCAATCTTGCAGCCAGAAAACTCCATCTGTTTGTGCAGCAAATCTAGTCCTTCTGCATTTTCCATAAGCGCCCCCTAATACCTCGGATAAGGATAGAATTCCGTCTCTGTCAAGTCCGCTCTGCCATTTTCAAAAGCCTCTGCATTCCAAGCCATCTCAAACTCTGCCGCCTCTGGATCTGCTAAGAAGTCCATGAGCGCATCGAGGCCTGACTCAGCCGTTTGGGTAAGAAAATCCACGAAATAAGCCAGAAACTCCCGCGACAGACCCTTCTTAGGCTCATAGGAAAGAACCGCCAGATAGTCCTCTGCCTCAAAACGAGACTTGGTCGGATTGTAGAAAAGTACAGCTTCCTCAAAGTAAATATCCTCAGTCGAGGCATTGCCCTCAGCATCAACAGTCTCAATCCCGCCTGGATTTTGAACCTCAAGGAGAAAGGCTACTTCCACCGCATGATTCTTCTTGTCCCAGTTTATCTCATAGTCAAAAGGAAAGCTCCCCCCCATTTCCTCGTCCAATATCTCCAAAAAACCGTACTTAGCCATGATTTCCTCTTTTCATTGTGATAAAATATTACTATCTACAATAGTAACACAAAAAGCCAAGAAAAACACTTGCAGAAAGGAAATCTTATGCCAGAAAACCTAGCCCTGCGCATGCGGCCTACCAGCATTGACCAGATCATCGGCCAGCAACATCTGGTCGGACCTGGAAAAATCATCCGCCGCATGGTTGAAGCCAACCGCCTGTCCTCGATGATCCTCTACGGACCACCCGGCATCGGCAAGACCTCTATCGCCTCGGCTATTGCCGGCACAACCAAGTTTGCCTTTAGGACCTTTAACGCTACCGTAGATAGCAAGAAGCGCCTGCAGGAGATTGCTGAGGAAGCCAAATTTTCCGGCGGGCTAGTTCTCCTGCTAGATGAGATTCACCGTTTGGATAAGACCAAGCAAGACTTCCTACTGCCGCTATTAGAAAGCGGGCTGGTCATCATGATTGGAGCAACGACAGAAAATCCTTTCTTTTCTGTCACCCCTGCCATCCGAAGCCGGGTTCAGATATTTGAGCTTGAGCCCCTCAGCAACGAAGACATCCGGACAGCCATTCAGCTAGCCTTGACGGATAAGGAACGAGGATTTGATTTCCCAGTGGAGCTAGACGATGAAGCTCTTGATTTCATTGCTATCTCTACTAACGGAGACTTGCGCTCCGCCTATAATTCACTGGACCTGGCCGTGCTCTCTACCCCAGAGGATGACAAGGGAATCCGCCACATCACGCTCGATGTGATGGAAAACAGCCTGCAAAAGAGCTACATTACCATGGATAAGGACGGAGACGGCCATTACGATGTCCTCTCTGCCCTGCAGAAGTCCATCCGCGGCTCCGATGTCAATGCCAGCCTTCACTACGCAGCTCGCCTAGTTGAGGCAGGAGACCTGCCTAGCCTGGCTCGACGCCTGACCGTTATCGCTTACGAGGATATTGGCCTAGCAAATCCTGACGCTCAAGTCCATACCGTCACAGCTCTGGAGGCTGCTCAGCGGATTGGTTTTCCTGAAGCCCGCATTCTCATTGCCAATATTGTCATTGACTTGGCCCTATCCCCCAAATCCAACTCAGCCTATGTGGCCATGGATAAGGCCTTAGCTGACCTGCGAAAGAAGGGAAATCTGCCCATCCCCCGACACTTACGAGATGGCCACTATACCGGCAGTAAGGAACTGGGCAACGCTCAGAACTATCTCTATCCCCACTCTTATCCCGGCAACTGGGTTAAACAAGACTATCTGCCTGACAAAATCAAAGATGCCAATTATTTCACTCCTAATGAGAATGGCAAATACGAGCGAGCCCTTGGAATGACCAAGGATAAAATTGATTACTTAAAAAAATGATGGCATCGTTTGCAAAAAATCATATTTTTCTCTTGAATTTTTCAAAATTTATGGTATCATAATTATAGAAACGCTGTGGTGTACGACTTCACACTTAAGTGTTGACCGACTATTTTTTGTATTACTAGGGAAACAAAAGACTTCTAACAGCGTGCAGGCCGTGTCACGCGGAAGCAGCTTCAGTTAGAGCGAGTTGCCCACCTGCTTAATTGCGCGGGTTCAATACAAATCGTGAAGGTCCGGCACCAATACAGCTTTTTCTGTTGCCTCCTTAGCTCAGTTGGTAGAGCAGTAGACTCTTAATCTATGGGTCGCAGGTTCGAGCCCTGCAGGGGGCATAAAAATACAGAAGAAAAAGCCTTGTTTTATAAGGCTTTTTTGATTGTTCTAAAGAAACATGTCACTCAATTCGTCATGATTTTACAGTGAAATTTTTATACTCGAGGAAAATTAAAGAACATACTAGGCAAAATCAAGCATGATAGCTGATCATTTTCTCAGCGTCCTGCAAGAAGCGTTAGAAAGTCTCTGGTTCTGTCACAAGATGAAGAAATTAAAAATCATGGTTTGCTAGTGTAATCGTCAAAAATTTTATTTACAATCTCCAAGAGTCTGATTGCATTGTTAAAGCTAACAAAGTTTTTTTGATACATTTTTATTATGATTCAGATAGATAAAACCAGTCTATCAATAGCTATAATCCCGACTGATTCTGGTCAGCCGGGATCTATTTTATTGGCAAAAATCTTTGGACAGATAGATTATCTATCCAGATGAGTAACCGTAAATTTGATATGTGAATAATCTTTTTCAGGATTTTTATCAGCTAAAAAGGCCGTTGCATCTTTTTTAATTTGCAATAGGTTAATATTCTGGGCCTGAGCAGCGTAAACACAGCCGCAATAACATTGACGGTAAATATCATACTCTTCACACATCTCTACAGAGCGTTTGTATCCTTGATTTTTCTTGAAATCACTGGGCAGATAATGAGTAGTGTAAATCTTTTGCACTTCAATTCCAATACTATTGATGGTTTGGGAATTTTTGTGTGGGCTAATGGTCAAGGCACTACCAAAATAGTCAAAACCTAGGTCAACAGCCATTTGTGCGGTTTTATCCAAGCGATAGTCAAAACAAACCTTGCAACGGTCGCCACCTTCTGGCTCCTCTTCCAATCCTCGAACCAATTTGCGGTATTCACTAGGCTCGTAAGGAGCCTCAATGTATTGCACATGATTTCCAGTTTTTTCATTGAAATCGCTGACAAACTTCTGCGTCACATAAGCCCGTTTGTGATATTCTGCCTTTGGATGGATGTTAGAGTTGGCAAAGTAAATCGTCACATCAGCATACTGAGTCAGATACTCTAGCGTATAGGTACTGCACGGCGCACAACAGACGTGCATTAAAATTTTAGGTCGAGTATTATCTGCTTGCCAGACCTTAACCATCTGTTGCATCACGCGGTCATAGTTAATTCTCTGGTTAGGATTCATCCTACTCAAAATTTCTTCTACATTAATCATAAATCTCTCCTCGGGAAACTGGACTTGACGTTCACTACAAATCCATGCACTCTATTTTATCATAGAAGAATGTTTCAGACAATCCATTGAACGATCCAAGGGATAGCCCAAAAAATATTCGGCTATGTTGACTATTGCATAAAAAGTTCCCGCCTAGATTTACCGTACTGAGGATTCTCAGACACCATTATTCTAATAACGTCTAGATAAGATAAAGCGCAAAATATAATAAAGGAGCAGAACCAGGCTAAGTGTCAGAGTCAAAAACTGACTGAGAGGCAGAGTGAAGGGAAAAATCATGGACAGGACAGTCAAGCAGGCACCGAGAAGCAAGAGAATATTGAAAAGCAGAGTTCGGGCCTTTTCATCAATCATCTGATTACGCTCATCCGTCACCTGAATATACAGCCGCTCGAAACGGTCCTTCTGCCCCAGAGCAGCATTGTAGCGAATGGTCATCCCAGACAGTCCCAAGAGCAGTCCAACCAAAATACCTTCCTGCAAATCATCCAGAGAGTGAAGATGACTGTAAGCCAGACCCAGTAACAAAACCAAGCTAAGTATGCGCCCCATGAGGATTTTTCTTTGCAGTTTTTTGCGAAATTCTTCTTTGCTTAGAGTCTTCATATCCGCCTCCTATTTTTCATACGCTTGAAAAATTTTCAACATCACCACAATCAGGAACATTCCCACAAAAGGCAGGATTTCCTTAGGGATAAAATTGGCTTTAAAATGGAGATAAGATAAGCCAACCACCACCAAAATAGCCAATATCCATTTACACAAATAAGTCCATTTCATGATTCATCCTCCTCAAAGAGAAAAACTTCTTCAATCCTTAAATTGAAAAAGGACGCAATTTTATGAGCCAAAAGCAGCGAGGCATTGTAGCGGCCTTTTTCCAAAGAAATAATCGTTTGTCTCGTGACCTCTAGCTTCTCAGCCAGCTCCTCCTGGCTGAGCTTTTTTCTTTTTCGTAGTTCTTGAATTCGATTTTCCAATGCTGCCTTCTTTCTATAATGTAAAACAAACTTTACTTCCCAAATATAGTATAGTCTTCTTTACATATCTTGTCAAGAAAAAGATTTGCTTTCCTTCAAATCTTTTTCTTTTCTCATTTTTCGACTGCATCCCAGAGTTGGCGGATACTTTTTTTCTGCACGGGATCGACAAAGTGTGGGGCGATTTCCACCAGAGATTGCAAGACAAAAGCTCGTTCAGCCACATAAGGATGAGGAACAATCAGGTCCGGACTATAAAACTCTTCTTGTCCTATGTAAAGGATATCTAGATCAATCACACGCGGTCCCCATTTGATCTCCCGCACGCGCCCTAGTTCCGCTTCGATAGCCAGCAGGGTCTGCATTAATTCCTCAGGATTGAGCCAAGTTTCAACTTCAACAACTTGATTGAGAAACGGATCCTGCTCAACACCACCCCAAGGCTCTGTCTCGATACGACTTGATGCCTGCAAAATTCTTATATTTTGCTCTACCATTTTTTCCAAAGCAGCATCCAGATTGGCAGCTGGGCTACCTTGATTGCTGCCCAGAGCGATAAAGGCTTTCCGCTTTTGACGCACGAGCTTGACTGAGCAGGTCTCTAAAGGCAGCGGCACTGGCGCCCAAGGCTTTTTGACCTCCAAGCTGACCTTCTGTACCAAAGGATGGGTCAAAAAAATCCGATCAATCAGCTTGTAAGCCAGCGTCTCAATCAAGTCTTCCTTGCTTTCCTGACACCAGTGGGTCAGATCTTGAGCCAATTCTCCATAGTGGATAGAAGCTGTCAGGTCGCCTGTTTTGGCTGCTCGAGTCATATCATAGTCCAAAATCAGATCCAGCACAAAACGCTGGCCCAGTTCTTTTTCCGCTCCAAAAACACCATGATAGGCGTACACTTCCAAATCCTTAATCCGTAGCTGATCCATGACTATCCTCTCCTTATTGTCAAGTCCTTAATGCCCCATCAGTTTGTAAGCTTCATTTTTCAGATCCTTGTCCGTCGCTAAAACGCCACGCGCCGCTGTAGTAACCGTTGCAGTGCCAGGCTTTCTGACGCCGCGCATATTCATGCACATATGCTCAGCTTCCACCCAGACCAAGGCTCCCTGAGCACCCAGATAGTCCATCAAGGCCTCAGCAATCTCCACGGTCAATCGCTCTTGAATCTGCGGTTTCTTGGCATAGACCTCTACCGTTCGGGCAAGCTTAGACAGGCCTGCTACCCGCCCATTAGGCACATAAGCGATGTGAACCTTCCCGTAAAATGGCAGGAAGTGGTGCTCACACATGGAATGAAAGAAAATATCCTTCTCCACTACCATATTATTGTCAATGATTTCAAAAGACTTAGCCAGATGCTCCTCAGCAGTCTCGCCCAGCCCAGCAAAGATTTCCTGATACATCTTAGCAATACGCTGAGGTGTCTCCTGCAAGCCTTCGCGGCTTCCGTCTTCGCCAATCGCCTCAATAATCTGGGCAACAGCTGCTTCAATTTTCTTCGTGTCCATATACGCTCCTAAATTCTTTTTGTTTGTCAATAATATAGGCCCTGACCTGAGCCAGAAAATAAAGAGAGCCGGTGATAAGCAGTAGCTCATCAGCCCTGTGCTCTACTTTCAAATAAGCCTCTAAAAAGTTCTGCCAATCAGCATAGTTCAAGCCCTGCTCGCAAGCCAGCGCCTCCATTTTTTCTTTGGAAAAGCTCCGTGGATCTGCAAAACTGGTCAAAATCAGCTGACTCTTAGGTACTTGCTTGAGTTGACCTACCATTTCCTCCAGAGACTTGGTCTGGATACAGCTAAAAAGGATTCTCTTATCCAAGTCTGGATAATGTTGGTTCAAAGTCCTCGTCAATCTCTCCATAGCATGAGGATTGTGAGCGCCATCAAGCAAGATGCGAGGCTGGTTCGAAATCTGCTCCATCCGACCCGGCCAGTTTGTCGCCACTAAAGCGGTGTCTATTTGCTCTTTTGTTAAAAGCGGTAGCTGCTTGCTCTGACAATAGAGGTCACAGAGCTGAATAGCCAAACCAGCATTATCTACCTGATGCTGCCCCAAAAGAGGCGTTAGGTAATGCTCCTCCTCCCGATAAGCATTGGAAAATCTAAAATGCTCCCCTGAGTCAGTCCCGCCCAAGCTCTGAACTTGATAAGACTGCCCATAAACATAGTGGGGGGCTTGCATTTGATGAGCCTTGTCCTCAATGACCGCCAGAGCTTCTGACTCAATCCGTCCAGTCACCAAGGGCACATTTGGCTTGATAATCCCAGCTTTCTGCTCGGCAATTGCTGCCAGAGAATGCCCTAGCAGAGCCACATGATCTAAGCCAATGGTCGTAATGGCTGTCAAATCAGGGCGGCAGACATTGGTACTGTCCAAGAGGCCACCCATGCCGACCTCCATAATGGCCACATCGACCCGCTCCTGAGCCAAATAATCATAGGCCAAAGCCGTCATGATTTCAAACTCAGTCACTCCCTGCAAAACCTCATCATTCGCTTGCTCCTCAAAGAGAGCTCGATAAGTCTCTAGCAGACGCTCCAAATCTTGATTGGCAATAGGCCGACCATTGATGGCGATTTGTTCATTGTAGCTGATCAGATAGGGGGAGGTAAAGGTTCCCACACGCAGACCTCGCATTTCCAAGAGTTGACGCAGGTGGGAAATGGTTGAGCCCTTCCCGTTGGTCCCTCCTATATGAATCACTGACAGCTGCAAATGAGGATTTCCCCGCAGCGCCAGCATCCGCTCCATCCGCTCCAAGCCAAAATTAGGAATATCCGTCCGATAGGCTTCCAGCCAGCTTAAATCTGGCAATTCTTCTTTTATCATACTCACTTATACTGCCGTAAATTTAGATCTTCCATTTTCTGAGCCAGTCGGATAGCATCGCCAATCTCGGCTGCCATTCGGTGGACTCCCACATCATGCACTCGGACAGCCTCGACACCCTGACTAGCTGCAATGCTGGTCAAATGAGCTGAAGCCAGATCTCTGTTTTGAAAACCAGTTTCCGTATCTGGGTCGGTCTCAAAACCATTTTCCTCCAAGATATTGACCACAAAGCGCTTGCGAGAGACCCCCAGAAAAATGGGAAAGCCAGCCCGATGAATGCTATTCAGTTTCTGTAAGAGCAAGAGATTTTCCCGCTTGGTCAAACCAAAACCAATCCCTGGATCCAGCATAATTTGCTCCTTCTCCAGACCAGCTTTCTCAGCTCTTTCCAGTGTCTTTTCAAAAAATGCCCACATGAGAGCCTGAATATCCAGCTGCTCAAAATTTGCTAATTCTGACTCGGTAAAAGCAGGTTCAAAGCCAAAAGTCGGAAAGATTTTCGAGCTAGCGTGTTGGGGCCGAGCCATGACTGGATTGAACATGGCAATAACTGGTGCTCCAGCCCTGGCAGCCACAACTGCCATTCTCTCATCACCCAAGAGTCCCGTGATGTCATTGATGATATTGGCTCCAGCGGCCAAAGCTGCTTCTGCAACTGGTGCCTTCCAAGTATCCACAGAAATGAGGATATCACTCTCCCGACGAAGAGCCTCAATGACCGGCACCACTCGCTCTATTTCGGCCTCTATTTCCACAAAATAGCTGCCCGGACGAGTCGACTCACCGCCGATATCCAGCAGATGAGCTCCTTGAGTTCTCATCTTTCGAGCCTGCTCCAGAGCCTTTTCCACCGAATCATATCTGCCCCCATCCGAAAAGGAATCTGGGGTAACATTGAGAATCCCGCAAAGGGCCGTCTTGCCTTCAGGGGCAAGCTGTCTTAGATTTATCATATTTCCTTTCCAATGCTGCCTCTTAACAAAAAGGGTACACCTATCTAGTGTACCGCAAAGCCAACAGCAGATGCAGCAGCAGTTTTATAAACTGCACTTGTTCCTACAAGCAGCCCTTTCAGACTCTTGTTTCACTTACCATTTTACCACAATTCTACCATTTAAGAAAACACTTTTTACAAACAGAAGGGCAAAAGACCGAGAACGATAATATTTCGGATGACATGAGCCAGCAAGGACAGCTCCAGTGGCTGCACCCACCCTTTTAACAGCTGAACAAAACATGTTCCTAACCCAAGATAAAGAAGAAAACACGACAATTCTCCAGGATTTCGAAAAAGAGAAAAGAGAGCAATCCCTAGCACAAGCCCCCAATTTTCTCGATAGCTCATCCGCACTTTTAGCGTAATTTTCTTGGCAGTCAGTGGTGAGGAGACAAATAAATCCATGCCCAGCAGCAATAATGAGGAAGAGAAAAAACTGTCTGAGAACATTTGCTGTACGGGTGCTAGCAGCGAGGTCTCCCAACCACAGAGAAGAACCACACCCACTGCATTGGCTGCAATCATCAAAAAATAGAGACAGCGCAAGTGCTGAAATCGTTCTGAAGAGCGCACTTCTTCCTTAAAATCCTCTAGCTCATGTGAAAAATAAAAGGCATAACACAAGAGACAGAGAATCAGGCCAAGGATAAAGAGAAAACTAGGCCTAGATAAGACTAGCCGATTCGACACTGGTTGGGCCAAAAGCAGCAAGCTTGCTTGAGTCAACATCGCCACTAATAAAATTTGAATCATTTTTTGTAATCTGAGCATAATCTCCCTTTCACTCCCTAAAGATGAACTATAACTTTAATTATAATGAAAAAGGATTAGCATCTTAGCTGTCTATCCTAAAAAAACACTTTTTAACCCTAAAAGGTCAAAAAGAGGCCAAAAATGACCTCTTCACCTCTCAACTGACTATCATTAGCGCTTCATGGCCAACATGATTAGGATAGCGAGGCCATTACGCAACATATGGGCTAAAATCCCCATTTCCAAACGCTTAGTCTGATAAACTACAATTGCCAGAACTCCGCCCATACCAGCATAAAGGACAAAACTGCCAATATTGGTCGGACCGTGGAAAAGACCAAAAAGAACTGAGCCGACCACCAAACCAATCACATCATGCTTAGGAAATAGCTTTTTCGGAATCAAACCACGGAAAATAATTTCCTCTAAAATCGGTGCTGCAAAGACAGCTCCCACAACGATCAAAACCACTGGCATATGCTGAAATAAACCTTCCAAAGCAGCTTGATTGGCTGTCGTTCCTGAAAGCTGACCTTCTAAAATCAAAATAATCACTGCCAAAATACTAACCACAAAAGTCATCAGATAAGACAGAGCCAGCCAGCCGACTGATGACCATTTGAAAAAGCGAAAATCTAAGGTCAGCAAGGCCTCTTTCTTGGCCATTCGCAGGGCATAAAAAATAATGAGTAAATAAATCATCAAGACAAGCAAGGTCTGCCCCATTGAAAAACCTTGCCCTCCTTCTTTAAACTGTTGAATCACTACAAAAGGGACCTGAGTTTGCAAAGCCACAAACAAAACAAGTAAACTATATTCTATTTTTTTCAAAAAACTTTTCATACTTTCCTCCTATTTTCTTAGTATAGCGAAAATTTCCCATCCTGTACAGCTAATTTCTAAATATGTTGCTAAAAGCAAGTGAGACAGATGTCCATGATTGCTACGCAATCACTTGCAAACGGATGAAAACAAATCAAAAGCCCTCATTAGGCCTATAATCCTAGTGAGGGCTTTGTGGTTGATTATTGATTCTTAAAACGTTCTACATCACGCGCAATGACCAATT
Organism: Streptococcus sinensis; assembly: GCF_000767835.1. Lineage (GTDB taxonomy): Bacteria > Bacillota > Bacilli > Lactobacillales > Streptococcaceae > Streptococcus > Streptococcus sinensis. The sequence continues at coordinate 23,300 of NZ_JPEN01000078.1, forward strand.
CTTCATCTGTCGGAATGACCAGAACCCTTACTTTAGCAGCTTCTGTTGAGATGTCTCCTGTTGCACCAAAGACATTCTTTTCGGGATCGACATCGCAGCCAAACCAAGAAATTCCTTCGATAACCATTCGACGAATCGTTACAGAGTTTTCGCCAATCCCAGCTGTAAAGATGATTGCATCTGCTCCATTTAAAACCGCTAAGTATTGGCCAATATATTTCTGGATTCGATCTACAAAGATCTCATTGGCCAACTGAGCTTTCTCATCACCTGCACGCATCGCCGCATGAATATCCCGCATATCACTTGATCTTTCAGAAACGCCCAAAAGTCCAGATTCGCGATTCAGGATACGACTGATGTCCTCCGGCGTATTAAAATCATCTGTATGTTGTATTAAATATGGAATAATCGCTGGATCAATATCCCCCGTGCGCGTTCCCATCATAATACCACCAAGCGGAGTGAAGCCCATAGAAGTATCTACTGAAATTCCCTTATCAACTGCTGTGATAGAAGCTCCATTCCCGATATGGCAAGTAATCAGTTTTAATTCTTCAATCGGTTTACCCAATACTTTCGCAGCTTCGTGGGCGACATATTCATGGCTGGTACCATGCGCCCCATATTTCCGAACCTTGTTTTCAGTATAATATTTCGTTGGCAACGGGTAACGATAAGCCTTTTCTGGCATCGTTGTGTGGAAAGAAGTATCAAAAACCACGACACTGGTAATATCAGGCAAGATTTCTTTGAAAGCACGGATTCCCGCAGCATTTGCTCCATTATGAAGAGGAGCCAAAAGAGCTAATTCTTCGACTTTTTCAATGACTTCTTCATCTACCAGAGCTGATTCCTTGAAATATTCCCCACCTGCCACGACACGGTGGCCAACACCTGTAATTTCATCATAAGACTGGATAATATCAAAGCGCATCAAGTCATCTAATAGGATTTTCACGGCCTGAGTATGGTCAGCAATATCTAAAATTTGCTTTTCTGATCGGCCGTTAAATTTTACTGTAGAGATAGAATCCTTGAGACCGATCCGTTCAATCAGGCCTTTTGCGAGCACTTCTTCTTCTGGCATCAAATAAAGCTGCCATTTCAAACTCGAACTTCCAGCATTAATAGAAATAGTTTTTGACATTTCGTCACCTCTTTAAGCGTTTTCAAACCTATTATATCAAAAATTTGTTTAAATTTCACTATCTTTGCGCCAGTTTTGAAAACTTTCCCGAAATTTCAAAATCTCATTCTGGCTCTGCAAATCCTGTAGGAGATAGATAAAAGGCTGAATGTCTGTCTCTTCTTGTTTCCTTAAGACAAAAAGTGTCTTGGCATGCTGACTGCTTAAGAAAATAGTTTCTGGTAGGACAATCATCGCAAAAAGCTGGGCTTTGGAAAGCAACCATTTTTTAAACAAGTGACTTTGCTTACTCGTCAGCAGATCATTTGGTGCGAGAAAGATAGCATAGCCTCCCGGCTTCAAATATTTCAGCGACTGCTCGATCAAGAGATGATGGGCGTACGTATGCTCCTCCGGGCTGGCAACCTCATAACGGTCTGCAACTGCATCATCTGGATAATAGCCCACTGGCAAATCACTGATAATCAGATCACTTTCTTTCAGAACCTGAGGCCGCACAGCATCACCTTGGGCAAAATGTGCCTTGGAATTCATGACCTCAGCAATGCTAGCGGACAAATCAATCAGTAAATCGTCAATTTCCAAACCTAGATAATCAATATTTTTTTGAGTATGATTGAGAATGGTCTCAGCCAGATTTCCCATACCGCTTCCAATTTCGAGAAGATCGACCTTTTCACCTTTTGCCAGCTGGTCAATCAAAAAACTAATCAACAAACCGATCGAATCAGGCGTGAATTGATGATTGGCTTGAAGCGGCTCTGTTTGAGAGGCCTTCATAAAAATAAACTGATAGGCCCGACGCCACTCTTCCTTAGTCAAATGCAAAGCGCGAAGCTTCTCGTTATTTTTCAGAATTTCTTGTAAATCGGTATCCCCGTCTAGATAGATCCCATTCTGCTCAATCAAGGCATCGTAAAAATTGGTTGCCAGAGCATTTTGGATATTTTGCACATTTTCTAAAATCAAGTTGTAAGCTCGTTCTATCTTTTCAAATTTCATGGCATCCTCCGTTGTCTTATGATACCAAAAAGAAGACGTCTTTCCAAGGGGGATCGGATTACAAATCTTTTACATTTCTATCACTTACGGTTTTTGTCGATTGAAAACGAATGTTCTTCATTTTCTTTAGCATTTTTTGTCTTCGTTTCTGCCTCCTTCTTATTTTCAAAATAGAAAGAATAGCTCTTCTGATTGGCGAGTTGGCTACTGACCTCCAGCATTTTCCCCTGCTGGCGATAATGGGTGCTCCCTTGGTCAAATGCTAACTGACCGCTATCATCTGTGACGGTATCCTTGGTCAAAACAGCCAAAGCATGGGCCTCTGTTCGCTCCCGATTGGCTTGAAACAAGCGTTGATTGGTCACCTGCCGATTCAGATAAAACTGCAAAAGTAAGCTGAAGACCGCTGCCATGAAGAGGGCATAAAGCAAGATGCCTGCCTTAACTTTTATCTTGCACACGATAGATGTACTCTCTTTCTAAATCATTGTCAAACCGGAAGCGAAAGCGGACAAGGTCTCCCTCCTGACTGACCGGAGCAGCTTTAAGTCCATAAATCATAGGCTGATAACCACGCCCTGAAGCATCCGTTTTCCGGAAATCATCACCCCGAGATTTGCCCAAAGCCAGATTCTTGCCATCCTGTTTGATATAGATTTTGTCGTTTTCGACCCGGTCAAATTGGCTGCGTGATAGCTCTGTCTCTAACTGATCGACAAATAAGAACCATTCCTGCTGCTTATTTTCCTGTTGATGTCGTAGTTCAAAAGCCAAAAGCTTAGTCATAGACTGAAAAACTAACATCCCACCGCTCAAAACCAGCAGGGCAACTAAAGTCTCTAAAAGTGTAAAAGCTTTGATTCTAACGTTTTTTAACACTGAGCACCTTCTCCTCCTGATGATAAACGGTTAATTGTCGGTCGGTCTTGACCTGGCGGACCGTGATGCCATTGACTGTCAGACTTTCCTGCCCCGTCTGCATGGCCATCCGAGCAACCCGTAGGACTTCCTCCTCCTGCAATAAACGAGTCTGTTCCTGCCGCGACTGGCTAATTTGGCCAAGCAGGAGGCTGGTAATAGCCGCAAAAACCGCCATTGCCACCAGAGCCTCCAGCAAAATGCTAGCCTTCATTCGTCGTCTTTTTAAATTTTCCATTGCCCATATAAAGCTGGTAAACAACCCTTTTATCCTCCGTTTGAAAAACAATCTTGCTGAGCGAAGAATTCCCGCCAGCCTGATCAAACTGAATAGTCTGAGGAGCATGCTCCTGCAAGGTCTTGGGAAACTCCACCTGCTGGTAGCCATTGGAAATCTTACGGTCCGAAATGGTCAGCTTTATCTTTTCATGCCCAGCCAGACTCAGCTTTTGACTCTCCTGATAAAGATGCTCAAATTCCATGAAAAATAACTGCTCCTGCACTTGATTGAAACCAGCCTGAACAGAGCTAGATAGACCTAATAAAATAAAACTGACCACAAATAAAGTCAAGAGACTTTCCAGCAAGGTAAAAGCTTTAATCCGCAACTGCACGAGCTTCACTACTGTTTTTTCCATAGTAAGCCTTATAGGATGCCACCTGCTTATCGGTAATCCGACCATCAGCAACCAATTTTCCTAGAGTAGCTTTTTCATTAACATTCTTCAATTCATAAAGCTCAGCCTGACTTTCTACCACCTTGACTACGGCTGCATTGCCGCTTTCTGAGATAGTATCCTTTTGCTTAGTCAAATTCGGAACAAACAAGAGCATCAAGACGCTGATGATTAAAAGAACGACTAACATTTCCACCAAAGTAAAAGCTTTAACCTTCAAAGTTTTTAATTTTTTCATAATTGAATCTCCATATTTTGATAAATAGGCAACAACATGGCTGCATAGAGCAAAACGATCACAAGGGCGACAAAGACAAATACGAGAGGCTGTATCAGATTCATAGCACGGTTGATTCTCAGGAAAAACTCTTCCCAAGTCTTTTCGGCATACAGCTCCAATTCGTCGCCCAACTTAGACTTGATCTCACCGTATTCAATGATTAAGGCTAACTCTTTCTTAAAGAAGGGATAGGTACCGACCTTCTCGGCATAGCCCTGACCTGCACCTAAGGCCGTCTCCAAGTCTCGCCCCAGCTCCTGAAAAAGCTGAGACGGCTGGTCCTGCATGATGAGAAAGATCTGGCTTAATTCCAGCCCTTGACCAATCATATTGCCCCATTCACGCGCATAGTAGGCTGTCAGATAGGCTCGTACTAAGATGCCAACAAGAGGAATCTTGGCCAAACGACTGAAAAATCTCATCTTAGAGCTCTTGCGATAATAGAACCAGCCACCGCAAATCACCAAGCAAAACGCCAAAACATTTCCCAGAAAGATCTGCGGTAGATGGTGAATGAACTGAGTAGCCATATTTTGACTATCCAGCTGAGGCAGAAGGTAGTTACGCAAGCCTAGCATAATCAGCACTAGAAACCCAAGCAGCATCAAGGGATAAGTCCCCACCTCAATCAATTTCTTACGGACCTTGGATAGATTTTCCAGATAATCCTCGATTTTACCCAAACTAAGATTTAGATTTCCATGCAGCTCTGACAAAGATAGCTGGGTGACCACATTATCTGAAAAGCCCAAACGCTTCATCATCTGCGAAAACGACTGGCCAGCAGCCAAACCCGAACGCATTTCCGCGACATAGGCCTCTTCTAAAAGGGCACTCCGCCGTAGAAAATCGACAATTTCCGCCAGATGAAAACCACTGGTAAAGAGATTGCGAAATAGCTCGATAACCTTCTTTTGCTTAGGCGTAGATAATTTTTTCTGCCTGCCTTTGATCAGCTGTGATATGTCCATCTGCAAAAAGCTGGTCAATCTGCTGGTTCCAGAGATTGGCTTCGTGCTTTTGATAATCTTGGTTGACAAAGTCGATCACACCTCCTCCCCCGATTAAGCGCTGGTAACAGACGCCCTGTAACACCATGCGCAGCTCATCCTCACTGGCACCCAGCTCCAGCAGGCGCTCATACACTCCGCGAATGCTCTTAGCATGAATAGTTGAAAAGACCGTTGCCCCTGTCAAACTAGCCCTTACCACCGCACGAGCCGTTTCTTGATCGCGGATTTCCCCGATAATCAAAAGATCCGGTCGGTGGCGCAGAGATAGCTTGATGAGGCTGTCGTAGGTCATGCCGATGGTTTCATTTAGTTGAAGCTGGAGCATGTTTTCCTGCTTGATTTCCACAGGGTCTTCGATAGACATGACCTGTTGTTGCCCAAATCTCATCTGAGCCAGCTGATGCATCAGGGTCGTCTTTCCACTGCCAACTGGCCCTGAAAACAGATAAAGACCACGAGAATTTACTTTTTCACGAAGATCAGGCAGATTTTCAAACCAAAAACGCAGCTCACGCTCTTCATCATGTAAAAGCCGAATGACCAGACTCTCGAAGCCACGGTAATCCCCGACGGTCGACAGACGAAGCGAGACCGTTACATCCCCACAATCATAATCGCAGGAACCTAGCTGACTGCGCCTCTTCTCCCCTACATTCATGCCTGATACAAACTTAAAGTGGCTGATGACCGATGATAATAAATCAAAATCATAGGTTTGAATGAAACGCCGCTCATCACCCACTCGCATATAGAGCTCATAGCAAGAGCTCTTGGGAATCAGATAAAGATCTTGGGCCGCTTCCTGCCTGGCCAATTGAATCATTTCCTTTGCAATTTCTTGAACCATAAGTCCTCCTTACCTTATTATTCGCAAAAGAAAAAAGAAAAGGCTGAGAAAAATCCCAACCTTCATATTTTATTCTATTTTTGAATTGTTTTAATCCTCACAGGGCAGGCCCGATGGTTTTCTGTCCCATTTTGCCTAACATAACCTGGACGGAATTTATCCTCAGAAATCCGACATTCATTTTCCAGTAAAAAGAGGGAATGATATTGCTGAATATCTTCATTGCATTCTTCACACCATCTTTTCTCCTTTGGATCCCAAAAAATAGTCATTAAATCACTGCGACTTCTATAAAATGGTGAGCACGCCACCATCTCCTCCCAGCGTAATTTATAATATTTCAAAGCATCATAATAGTCTGCGAACTGCTTTTTCTCGATAATATCGCTTTCCCAGCCTTCCAAAAACCACCAAGGCTCACAATCCCCAAACATTTCTATTACACAGTACATACGCATCCTCTCTTTGTACCGTATATTATATATAAAATCCTTTGATAATGAAACTATTTTGCTTACAGCTTGGACAAAGTTTTATTTTTGTACAAAAAACACAGATATCACTGCATAAGCAGCTATTAATCAAGCTCTCAAGACATAGTCTGCTGGTCTCTTTCAGAGTAAAAAAAAGGAGAAGACCTAACTGGTCCTCTCCAAGTCTTAGCTGATAGCAACCTATGACAGTTGACAAACATACTAAGATTAGTAGTGAAGAAATCTCCGACGGGAGAGAGTACTCACTA
>NZ_JPEN01000044.1 GCF_000767835.1 Streptococcus sinensis
TACAGCAAAATAGGCTCCATAATCCCTATGGTGGTTTTACCCACTACAGAAATTATAGAGCCTGATTTTTCACCATTTTCAGCAACATGGCAAGGTCTACATCGCGGTCATCCATTATAAGCATGATGAAACGGAGGAGAAGATCCTGCAAGCCTTTGGCAAAATCAAGCATTTCATCAAAGCTAAAACGGCCCGCAAGGGAGCAATGGAGCTTTCGGTAGAAGTATTCTGTAAGGATGAAAATCTGGCTTTTGTGGATAAAATCCGAGCTATCGAGGACATCAATGATATTACCCTTATCCAGTATAATGGTGAATACCACGGCTAATCTGGTTATTTATCCTATTTTCCCACAGCTGTTATGAGCTATACTCGTTTACAGCTGTGGATGACCTAGGGTATGCTGAGAGCTTTTGTATTCTTCTGAAAGGAGTAAATAGTTATGACAATTTTATTAACAGGTGGAACAAGTTTTATCGGAAGCCATACGGTAGTGGAATTGCTTGATGCTGGTTTTGAGGTAGTTCTAGTTGATGACTTTTCTAATAGTTCTCCCGAAGTTCTGAATCGATTAAAAACCATCACAGGACAAAACATTCCTTTTTACAGAGGATCAATCTTGAATAAAGATTTTTTAGACAATGTTTTTTATGAAAATGATATTCAGGCGGTCATTCATTTTGCTGCCTTTAAGGCTGTTGGGGAATCTGTAGAGCAACCTCTGAGATATTACCATAACAATATTTCTGGTACCCTTTCTTTGCTGGAAGTAATGGTCAAGCATCATGTAAAAAACATTGTTTTTAGTTCCAGTGCCACGGTTTATGGTATGAATAATCAATCCCCTTTAATAGAGGATTTACCTACATCAGCGACCAATCCTTATGGACAAACCAAGCTGATGATCGAGCAAATCTTAAATGATATAGTGCAGTCAGATCCAGAATGGTCAGTGACCATTCTCCGTTACTTTAATCCCATAGGAGCTCATTCCAGTGGTTTGATTGGAGAAGCACCAACAGGAATTCCTAATAATCTAGTTCCCTATATTACACAGGTTGCGGCTGGGAAATTAAAGGAAGTGAAGGTGTTTGGTGATGACTATGATACACCCGACGGGACGGGCGTACGTGATTATATTCATGTTGTTGACCTAGCAAAAGGCCATGTCTTAGCCCTCAAACAAAATCTAATAAGCCAAGGAAGTGCAATTTATAATCTTGGTACAGGTAAGGGATATAGTGTGCTAGATCTGATCAAAGTCTTTGAAAAGGTCAATCAGGTAATAGTTCCCTATAGTATCACATCGCGTCGTTCTGGCGACATTGCGACTTGCTTTGCTGATGCCAGTCGAGCTCGAAAAGAACTGGGCTGGATAGCTGAAAAAAACTTGGAAGACATGATGCGGGATTCCTGGAAGTGGCAAATCAGTTTGCACGATTGAATAGATAAATCGACAAAAGTTGTGGGACAAACGTGGTTTAAAAAGCTTTGACAATAGCAGCATATCATATCCTAGGTGCGACATTTGTCTTTAGCCAGGAGCAGGTCTTAAAGTAAAGGGCAGTCGTTCTCCTATGACAGAGAATCACTTGGCTGGATAGCAGACGATTTTCTTCTTTTTGAGGAAAATCTGTAATTGGAAGGCTATATCTTTCGGAAATGTTCTCTTATAAAAAATTTTTATGGCTGAAGCTATAGCAAAAAGAGCCTAATTTTGGTAAGATTAAAGGGCTTGGAAAAGACAGGCGAGCAAGCCTAGGAGGAATAAAATGAACAATCTATTGGTCCTGCAATCGGACTTTGGTCTGGTAGATGGAGCTGTGTCAGCTATGATTGGAGTGGCTTTAGAGGAATCGCCGACGCTAAAAATCCATCATTTGACCCATGACATAACCCCTTACAACATCTTTGAAGGAAGTTATCGGCTCTTTCAGACAGTGGCCTACTGGCCAGAAGGAACGACTTTTGTCTCGGTCGTAGATCCAGGTGTTGGTTCCAAACGTAAAAGTGTAGTTGCCAAGACCAGTAAAAATCAATATATCGTAACCCCTGACAATGGAACGCTATCCTTTATCAAAAAACATGTCGGCATCGTAGCCATTCGTGAGATTTCTGAAGTGAAGAATCGCCGTAAGAATACCGAGCATTCTTATACTTTCCATGGGCGGGATGTCTATGCCTATACAGGTGCTAAGCTGGCTAGTGGTCACATCAGTTTTGAGGAAGTTGGCCCAGAGCTGAGTGTCGAAGGAATTGTCGAAATTCCTGTTGTAGAAACAAGGCTGGCGGAGAATTTTGTTGGTGGTGCTATTGATATTTTAGATGTTCGCTTTGGCTCACTTTGGACTTCGATTACTCGTGAGGAATTCTGCACGTTGGAACCGAACTTTGGCGACCGTTTTGAAGTCACTATTTACAACAATGACATGCTGGTCTATCAAAATCAAGTGACCTATGGCAAATCCTTTGCAGATGTCCGAATCGGTCAGCCGATTCTCTATATCAATTCACTTTATCGGGTTGGTTTGGCTATCAACCAAGGTTCCTTTGCCAAGGCTTATAATGTGGGCGTCGGTGCCCAATGGCATATTGAGATTAAGCGCATAGAAAATTAAAGGAGAAGAAAATGAATAAGAAATTTTTAGATACAAAGTTTACCATTAAAGAAGTTGTTGCAACAGGAATTGGAGCTGCACTTTTCGCAGTCATTGGTATGATCAGTGTTCCGACACCAGTGCCCAATACGAGTATTCAGCTGCAGTATGCCGTTCAGGCACTCTTTAGTGTCGTCTTTGGTCCACTTGTCGGCCTCCTGATGGGCTTGATTGGCCACGTTATCAAAGATGCCATGGCTGGCTACGGTCTCTGGTGGTCATGGATTATCGCTAGTGCCTTCTTTGGTTTTATTCTTGGTTTGTTTAAAAATCGCATCCGTGCAGCAGAAGGTGTTTTTGAAGTGAAAGACATCGTCAACTTCAATATCTTCCAGCTTTTGGCCAATGCTTTTGTCTGGCTCTTGCTCGCTCCGATTGGCGACATCTTGATTTATAGCGAGCCAGTCAATAAGGTCTTTATACAAGGCTTTGTGGCAACTCTTTCCAATGGAGTGACAGTTGCTGTAGCAGGAACCTTGCTCTTACTAGCCTACGCCCGTACTCAGACGCGCTCAGGTAGCCTTAAGAAAGATTAATCGTACTAGATGTTACAGAGTCTGGGACAGACTGCCATGAGGGCTGCTGCGTCCACACTCACAGAATAATGAAACCTGAGAAGATTACGTATAAAAAAGATTTCAATTTTTAAAAATCTTAATTATTAGGCCCTTCAAATCTATAATTAAATGCGAAAAGCGAACAAAGCAGAATTCTGATTACCAGAAAACTAGTTTTGTTCGCTTTTTATATTTGAGGTCGGACTTTTGTCCCAGACTCTTTTTGTATTTACATCGAGGAGTTTTAGATTGACTTCTTGTAAGTTGTTATCATTGACATTTCATCATGGAGGTGTATAATAGTTGTAACAAATAACATTACAATTTAAAAGCGAGGAAATTTATGACATACGAATACAATAGCCGCATTCATTTGGCAGAAGTGGTTTTGAATGTTAAAGATCTGGCGAGCCAGACCACATTTTATCATCAAGTGATTGGTTTAGACCTTCTTTTTCAAAAAGAAGATCAAGCGATTTTGGGTGTTGGAGGAAAAGCACTTGTCCATCTGATTCAGACTGAGCAAATGACAAGTGTTAAAGATAGCTATGGGCTTTATCACTTGGCGATTCTCCTGCCAAGTCAAGAGGATTTGGCGAATATTTTCAAGCATATCGCCGAGTTAGGAATTCCCCTAATCGGTGGAGCGGATCATGGATATAGTGAAGCCCTCTATCTGGAAGACTTGGAGGGAAATGGTATTGAACTCTATCGAGATAAGCCTGTATCTGAGTGGGACATTCGTGAGGATGGTCGTATCATCGGTGTAACGGAGGAGCTAGATGCGCAGAATATATATGAGCTTGGTCGAAAGTTGGAGCCTTTTGTCATTGCTCCAAAAACCCGGATGGGACACATTCATTTGTCTGTTAAGGATAGCCGCCTTGCTACAAAATTTTATCAAGAAGTGTTTGGCTTGCAGGATAAATTTACTCTGCCATCAGCTAGTTGGATCGCATCGGGAACTTATCACCACCATCTAGCAGTGAATGAATGGGGTGGGAAAAATTTGGCACTGCGAGAAAAAGCCTTCCCTGGACTGGCTTACTACGTTATTGAAGTAGAGAGTAAGGAAGACTTACTTGGCATCTACAAGCGGGCGCAAGAGCAAGAGGCCGCGGTCACTTGGCTTTCCTCTAATGAACTGGAAGTCACGGACATGAACGGGATTGTGACCCGTGTGCGAAAGGGATAAGGAAGATCAAGTTTTTATTCATGTATTCAGATAATCAAGTGAAAAGGAGGCTGGGACAAAAGTCCTAGCCTCTCAATTGTTTTTGGATTGTCGAGCAAGACGCAGTGGTTGAGTGGACTCTACTAGGCTGATTTCATCAGCTTTTACAGCCCTACTCAACTGTGCGGAGGTGGGACGACGAAATTGAATTCTAACGAATTACCGATTTCTGTCTCACTTTCTTTTTTCTTAGGTCTATAAAATAGCTCCAGCTATGATTTGCAAATAAAATATAACTTTATGTAATATATATATTGCATTATTTAAGATATATTGTATAATGGACTTATGAAGATGAAAGGAGCGTAGATATGAATAAGAAAGTGAATGATCTGCATATACTGCTTATTTGTCTTGTATCGGTGACAATTCTACTAGTTGTGGGCATGATTCAAAAAAATCAAACCTTTATCATACTCGCTTGTGCTGATGTCACCCTTGGCTGTACTTTCTACGCCATAGGTGGGCAAAAGAATGATGATAAGGATGGTGACCATGGCAAAAAATCTTAAGCTCAAGATGGCACGGGTTGAGCATGACATGACCCAAGGTGACTTAGCTGATGCTATTGGCGTGACCCGTCAGACCATAGGCCTGATTGAGGCAGGCAAGTACAATCCCAGTCTTAGTTTATGCTTGGCCATTTGCAAATGCCTCAATAAAACGCTGGATCAGTTGTTTTGGGAAGAATAGGAAGAAAGTGAGAAAGAAGATGAAGGACAGAATACAAAAAGTCTATACAGATGAACGGACTGTACAGCTTGAGAGAAAATTAGGAAATGAAATAGCTTTTTTTGCTATCATTTTGCTTGTTATTTCTATTTTTATCAAAATCATGATTTGGCATGTGCCAGTAGAAGGCTACTTACCAGAAATCTTGATTATTTTAGGGATGGAGCTATATGCAGGAATTCGGAGCTGGCAGCTGGGTCTAGACATCAGACGCCATCATCCAACTAGTAGTGTTCGCACACTCAGAAGTCGTTTGGCTAACGGAGCTATCTTAGCGATTGTAATCGTGGCTGTTCAGATGTTAGGTGGAAATTCAGCTATTCGACCATTCTTTCGCCATCATCCATTTTTACAATTTATTTTTATTATTGCGCTGATACTGGTTCTCTCTAGTATTTTAGACAAGGGAGTCAATTATTTTTATCAGAAGAGACAGGTTTTATTAGACCAAGAACTAGAAAATGATGAGAATTAGAATCAATGAATCTTCAACTTATAAATAAGAAAGTGAGAAAGAAAATGAAGAAGCAGCCTGTTATAAAAGATGAACGAACAGAGAAATTGGACGGCAAAGTTGCGGGAGAACTAGTGCTAGGAATGTTTCTTTTCTTGGCTATCTCTGTGTTTTTCAAAGCCTACGTCCTCCATCTAAGCTTGCTGGCCTATCTGCCAGAAGGTATTCTGCTTACCCTGGTAGGTCTATATGCCTTGCTTCGTCGCTTAAGTCTAGGGATTGATGTTCGTGATATGGTGAGAGAGGAAAAATGGCCAGAGCGTTTTGGCGGTGGAGTCGTCTTTGCTTTCATCGTTATGGGTATTGATTTCTTGGGTCAGCGAGAAAGTCTGGCTAGCATGTTGAGCATTTTGTATCTGCTCAAGCTGGCTCTTGCAATGATACTGTTTATGCTTGGAAGCTTGACCATGGACAAGATCAGTCTTTACCTAAACGGCAAAGGTCAAGCAAAGCTGGATCAGGAATTGGAGGATGAAGAATGACTTGGTGGAGACGATTGATCTGGGTTGGCTGCGTTTTCTTAGCCTTGGCCTTGTATATGCTCCCTATGCTGTTTCAGCAGCTAGCAATAACTTATCAATTTCACAAACAGTGGACCATTGGTCTTGGGCTTTTGCTGATTTTCCTCACTTTGCTGGTCTTTGTCGTGGTAGCAAAGAAGGCTGGAATCTTATCTCAGTCTGGAAAAATCTTTCAACAAGGAGACGGGAAGCGAATTGCTCTAGGCCTCTTAGGCATGTTGCTTATATCTGTCCTTGGGACGGTATTACTCCAGTGGCTGCATGGAGAAGTGACAACGGCTAATCAGGCATCTTTGATGGAGGAGTTCCGAAGAGGAGATATGATTTCGTTCCCCATCATGCTTGGAGTTTTAGCGCCTATCGCAGAAGAAATTATTTTCCGTGGCATCATTCCTCTAAAAATTTTTAAGGGCTATGAAAGCTGGGGCTATATCATAGGCGGACTGCTCTTTGCGATTTTTCATGGCCCAACCAATATTATGTCTTTTGTGATTTATGGTGGTGCCTCTGTGATTTTGACCTTGCTGGCTTATCGAACTCGGCGCTTGGAAGTCAGTATCGCAGTTCACATGATAAATAACGGACTTCCTGCCATTCTTATGTTGTTAATCCCTATTTTTGGAGTAGAAGTATAGGAGCTTGAAATGAGAATAAAACTTATTAAACGTCAAATCTTAGACGAACGCGAAGAACAACTGGTCAACAAGGCTGGGATGGAGAGTTTCAGTCTCATGCTATGTGGCAGTTTAGCTTTATATATGGGTTCTGTAGCTATGAATGGGGGAGTCGTTCACTACCAGCCCTTCTTGCTTTTGATTGCCATTGCCTCTCTTTATTTCATGTATCGAGCTCAGCATCTGGGAGCTAACTATTACAATAGTTTCAGTCTGACTATCTGGGGTTTGCTGGCTGCAACAGGATTTCTGACCCTTTTGATTGCCTGCCAGAATTTTCAGCTCAATCATGCTATTTATCATAATAGTGTTTTTCACCCCATGTTTCTATTTGTTATTTTAATTACTTTTGTCATTCACTTTCCTTTTATGCTAATGGTCAATATTTTCTTGGAGACTCTCAGCAAGTGGCAGAAGAAGCTCTTTGAAAAGTATTTGGAAGAATTGGAGAAAGAGGGCTGACTTAGCTTTTCCGCTGAAAGATTTCAGCTCTACTATTTTTCAAACAAATAAATTGCTCAGCTTTTCTTCTCGCGATATAATGAAAGAGTTGAATTAAAAATTCAGATAATTTAAGAATAGAAAAGAGAAGAAAATCTTATGGCAAAAGATATTCGCGTCCTACTTTACTACAAATATGTTCCGATTGAGAATGCTGAGAAATTTGCAGCTGATCATCTGGCTTTCTGTAAATTCATCGGTCTGAAAGGCCGTATCTTGGTGGCAGATGAGGGAATCAATGGAACGGTTTCTGGTGATTATGAAACCACTCAAAAATACATGGATTATGTGCATTCCTTGCCGGGCATGGAAGACCTTTGGTTCAAGATGGATGAAGAAAACGAACAAGCTTTCAAGAAAATGTTTGTTCGCTACAAGAAAGAAATTGTGCACTTGGGCTTGGAAGACAATGATTTTGATAATGACATCAACCCGCTGGAAACGACAGGAGCTTACTTGTCACCTAAGGAATTTAAGGAAGCTCTCTTGGACGAAGACACTGTTGTCTTAGACACTCGTAACGACTATGAGTACGATCTGGGTCACTTCCGTGGAGCCATCCGTCCAGACATCCGCAACTTCCGCGAATTGCCGCAATGGGTCCGTGATAACAAAGAGAAGTTCATGGACAAGCGCGTGGTGGTTTACTGTACCGGTGGTGTACGCTGTGAGAAATTCTCAGGCTGGATGGTGCGTGAAGGCTACAAGGGTGTCGGTCAGTTGCATGGCGGTATCGCGACTTATGGTAAGGATCCAGAAGTACAAGGTGAGCTTTGGGACGGCAAGATGTATGTCTTTGATGAGCGTATCTCAGTTGATATCAATCATGTGAATCCAGTCGTGATTGGGAAAGACTGGTTTGACGGGACTCCTTGCGAGCGCTATGTCAACTGTGGCAATCCAGAGTGTAACCGCCGTATCCTGACTTCAGAAGAAAATGAAGCCAAGTATCTCCGCGGCTGTTCTCACGAATGTCGTGTTCACCCTCGCAACCGTTATGTGGCTGAAAACGGCTTGAGCCAGGCAGAAGTGGTGGAGCGTTTGGCTGCGATTGGAGAATCTTTAAATGAAGTAGCTCCTGCATAAAGAGCACGAAACAGTCCAATTGGGCTGTTTTTTTGGAAATTTTTTCATATTCCTTAAATAAAAAAGTTCAAGCTAGAGCTGTGATTTGATAACTGATTTTTGGAGATGAAACTCTTCAATACGTGGTATAATTTAATTATGAAAAGCAAGAAGTGGAGGTAGAAAATGACTAAGAAAATTGATGTATTTGCTCATGTTCTTACACCTAATTTTTATAGGCAGATGCTGGAAATTGAACCCAAGCTACCGGAGAGATTTCCCTTTATCCAGCATCCTCAGCTGACTGATATAGAGTTGCGACGTAGTTTTTGGGATAAGGAGACCCAGCAGATTATTTCTTTTGTCAATATCAATCCCGAAGACTATGTTAGTTCTGAGATGGCAGCTGTTCTCTGCCGTCAGGCTAATGCGGAGTTGTCCCAAGTAGTGGCGGACAATTCTGATATCTTTGCGGCAGGTGTTGCTATGATTCCTATGAATCATGTGGAAGAAGCAGTGAAAATCCTCCAAGAAACAGCTGTTAATCCTCATCTGGCTGGTGTTCAGCTCTTTACTCGGGCTCTGGGATTGTCCATAGCTGACCCAGAATTTCACCTGATTTTTGAAGCCTGCTCCCGACTGGATCTGCCCATTTGGCTGCATCCCATCTTTGATGAGCGCAAGCCAGACAATAATATCATCTTTTCTTGGGAATATGAGCTGACTCAAGCCATGCTTCAGCTGGTTCAGACAGGTATTTTTCAGGAGTTCCCAGACCTGAAAATTATCGTCCACCATGCAGGAGCCATGGTTCCTTTCTTCAGTGAGCGGATTCGCTATATTCTGCCGGAGGACCAGGAAAAGGATTTTCACAAGTTTTATGTGGATACGGCGATTCTGGGCAATCCTAAGGCTTTGGAGCTTACTATTGAGTATTTTGGGGTGGATCGAGTGCTCTTTGGTACCGACCTGCCTTTAGGCATCCAGCCAGCCGGCGCGACCCAGGTCATTCTCCAAGCTATCGAAGATCTGCCCCTCTCGTCCGCAAATAAGGAGCAGATTCTGGCCGCCAATGCTCAGAAGATCATTTTCAAAGACTAAGGGAGGTTTAAGATGACAACACCCATCATCCATCTTTTTCGGCTGACAGTAGCAGACGGAAACCAGAGTCGTTTTCAAGCAATCGGTCTCAAGAATTTGACGACTTCTCAGGAACAGGAGCCTGGCACCCTAGCTATGTATGCTAGCCCCATCAAGGGTCAGGAGACTGTTTCCTATGTATTTGAGGTTTATCGCAGTGAAGAGGATTATCAGATTCACCGAGCTTCGCCCCAATACCAGTATTTTGTGACAGAAGCAGGGCCGCTCATGACGGAACGGCAAGCCTATGATGTTCAGCCGATTTTTTTGCAGGAAAAGCTGCCTGCTGGCCAATGGACTCAGCCGAATGATTTTTATCTGAAATTTGCTCAGGTTGAGGTGAAGGCAGAGGGGGCTACTGATTTTCAAGCTATTGTGACTGAGGAAATGGTGGCTTCTATGGAGAAGGAAACGGGAGTCTTGGCCATGTATGCCATGGCAGATGCTCAGAAATCGAATCGTTTTTATTTCTTTGAAGTCTATGCGGATGAGGCAGCTTATCTGAACCATCGAGAAACCCAGCATTTCAAAGACTATATCGAAGGCACAGCTGACCTTGTTTGCGATAAACAGCTTTATGATTTGTACAATGGCACCGCTATCAGTCAGGGAGAGCTCAAGACTTACAAGCGCTGACTCTATCTTATTTCATAAAAAACACTAAAGAATTTGGGATTAAAAAATGTACTGACCCCAAAAAGTTGGACAAAAAATATTAGTGAAAGGATTTGGTTCTGTACTGAA
>NZ_JPEN01000018.1 GCF_000767835.1 Streptococcus sinensis
TGTTTCTGTGGGTGACGGCTATGTCGTCATGGCTGTCTGTCCCAGCCTCTTTTGGAAAACAGAAAGAGGAAAAAATGTATCAAACGATTTTATTTGACCTAGACGGTACCTTGACCAATTCAGAACTAGGGATTACCAACTCGGTAGCCTATGCCTTAGGAAAATACGGGATTGAGGTGCCAGACAAGAAAGCATTGAGAGTTTTTATCGGTCCGCCCTTGCAGGATTCTTTTGAGCGCTTTTATGGATTTTCTAAGGAAGAATGCTTAAAGGCCATTGACTACTATCATGAGTACTTTTCCGAAAAAGGCCTTTATGAAAATGAGGTCTATCCAGGTATTCCAGACTTGCTGGCTTCTTTGAAGCAGGCTGGTAAACAGTTGATTGTCGCTACGTCAAAACCTGAAGAATTTTCCATTCAAATTCTCAAACACTTTGGTTTGTATGACTATTTTGACTTTGTAGCTGGCGCGACCATGGACAGAAAACGTAGTAAAAAAAGCGATGTTATCCAGTATGCCTTAGAACAAAATCAGATTACAGATTTGGCACATACCATCATGATTGGAGACAGAGAGCACGATGTGCTTGGCGCTCAAGCGCAAAAGCTTGATTCTATCGGTGTCCTTTATGGCTTTGGTAGCAGGGAAGAATTGGAAGAAGCTGGCGCCACCTATATTGCCCAAGAAGTTAGCGATATTGCAGCTTTTATCGGCTAATCTTTTAGATATTCTTGATTTACTATTTCAAAAAATGTATAATGAGTATAAATAAATTGCACATATAAAAAAGTGATGATGTGAATTTGTCACGATATCTATTAGAATCTGCACTTTTCTATTTTGGTAGGTGATGATTATGAGAAATATTTACAAGTACATAGATAAGAAGTACCTTTTTCCTATTTTTCTAGGGCGTATTGTGAATAGTGGTTTGGTGTTGGCGCAACCTCTGATTTTAACGAAGGCCTTGAAGTTGGATCAAGACGGCCTTTCTTATGAAAAGATTCTCAATTTTGCTTTATTTGGTTTGTCCGTCTATCTTGTTATCTATAGTCTGATGCTATTTTCAAACCATTCGCATAATATATTTCGAAGGGAAATTAACAAAAGTATCCGTGCCCTTTTATTTAAAAAGGTCATATTGAATCCTAAATTTTCCAATGATGAAAAAGTTAGTCTGCTAACTCAAGATATGGAATATGTGGGCGATAATTATTTAGAAAATATAAATGTTATGGTGAGTTGGGGATTTGTTGCCCTTGTTACAGCCATTTATATTGTTTCACAAAATTTTCTCTTAGGACTTATTTTTGTCATTTTTACGATTATGAGACCCATTCCTCAGTTCATCATGAATCGTCGTTTACAAGATTCAGGAGACAGCTGGTCCAAACTTAGAACAAAATTACATGGGCTTGTCTCAGATAGTATGCAAGGCAGTCAAACCTTACGGATTAATCAGGCCATGAAGCTGAATGAAGAGCGAGTGAATGATGTAAACGGAGAATATCAAAAAGCCATCCAAAGATTTTGTTTCACACATAATACTATTTTTTTCTTTAATGGTTTTATGGTCTTTTTTAGTCAGGTTGTTCCTCTTGCTTTAGGCTTTTATTTGAGTTTACAGGGAAATTCTATTTCCATCACAAGCCTCATCTCTATGTATGTGGCTGCGGGGATGTTGGTCGAACCGATCCAAACTCTGATGTACAGTGCAGCCAATCTCCAAGGTGCCCTGCCGACTGCGAACCGTCTGTTTAAAATTATCGAAGAAGAACCTGATTTTGAAGAGACAAAGGATCAATTTGTCGAAAATCTTGAATCTTTGCGCTTAAATCATATTTCAAAAAGCTTTGCTGGACGTCAACTTTTTTCTGATTTGACGGCGACGATTTCAGTAGGTCAGAAGGTCTTAATCAAAGGGCCGAGTGGATCTGGAAAGACGACTCTTTTTCGCTTGATTTTAGGAGAAGAAGCATGTGATGAGGGAGACATTTTCGTTCAGTATGATGGAAATCAAATAACAAGTCATTTTCAAGGGAATATCGGTTTAATTAGTCAGCATCCCTTCCTGTTTAACGATACTATCCGCTATAATCTAACTTTTGGTCAGCCTTTTCAGGATCATGAATTATTGGAGGTATTGGACCGAGTTGGCTTAATAGATGAATTTCAGGATATTTTGAATGTAGAGATTCATAATAATGGCGAAAACATTTCAGGAGGTCAACGTGTCAGATTAGAGTTAGCGCGTTTCCTCTTACGCGAGAAGGATATTTTATTAGCGGACGAAGTGACATCAGCTTTGGATGAAAAAAATAGTCGTCTGGTTAGAGACCTGATCTTTTCTTTACCGATCACTGTGCTGGAAATAGCCCATCATATTGATGAAGAAGAGCGCTATGACCAAATCCTTGAGTTACGTAAAGGATGAGAGAGATCACAATAGTTGCTTCTGCGACAAAGAGTAGTAAGCCAGCACTTTGTCTGATATTTTTGAGATTCTAAGTGGCGATATTTCCAAAATCATCAATATTCAGAAAGCTTAAGCTTTATTTAAGATAGGCCAGCTATACTAGAAGCATGAACAAAGACCTCCTAACTTTGTTTAAACCTCCTAAACTTTTTCATAATAATCTCCCATAAGAGTCGCCCAATCGGCGGCTTTTTTTGTGAGTCCTAAGCTGCCTGTGGTATAATGAACAAAGAAATTAAAAGGAAGAGGGAAGAGATGGACTACACGATAGAGGAAAAAGAGATGTTTATGAGGGAAGCTCTGAAGGAGGCAGAGATTGCCCTCGCCAATGATGAAATACCGATTGGTTGTGTCTTGGTCAAGGATGGTCAGATTATCGGACGCGGGCATAATGCGCGTGAGGAGCTGCAGCGGGCGGTCATGCATGCGGAAATCATGGCGATCGAGGAGGCTAATCAGCAGGAAAATAGCTGGCGCCTACTAGATACGACGCTTTTTGTCACGATTGAGCCCTGCGTCATGTGTAGCGGAGCTATCGGTCTGGCTCGCATTCCCAAGGTGATCTATGGGGCGAAAAACCAGAAATTTGGGGCTGGGGGTAGTCTTTACGATATTCTTACGGATGAGCGGTTGAATCATCGCGTAGAGGTTGAAAGCGGTCTTTTAGAAGAAGAATGCGCGGCGATTATGCAGAACTTTTTCAGAAATCGCAGGAAAAAGTGAAGAAAATTAGCCAAAAAAGAAAGTTTGTGTTATACTAGTTAGTGGAGCAACAGTTCTGCGTGAAGCGGGTCAGGGGAGGAATCCAGCAGCCCTAAGCGATTTGAACTGTGTGCTCTTTTTCTATGCCTCTTAACGAATCAACTCCGAAGGAGGAAGATGAGTTTAGAGACATTGACGTAGTTTGAGCGAAGCGAGAACTAGGTTCCAATGTTGAATCAATCAAGCCTAAAGGACGCTGAAAATCTCAACTTGCTCATGAAATTGGGGGCAGGAATTTTCTGGTAAAAATAGCAGATTGCGCAAACGATTGCGTTCGCTTCTGGTCTAGGATTTGCAAAATTGTAAAAATTTTAACAAAATATCAACTAAAAGCGTTTTCATCGAAGGAATTACTTGCTAAAAAAGTATGAAAGCGATATGATAGAGGTGAAGAATAAAGGAGGATCACCATGACACATATTAAATTTGATTACTCAAAGGTGTTGAACAAGTTTGTTGCACCACACGAGGTAGACTACTTACAGTCTCAAGTCACTGTAGCAGATGAGTTGATTCGTAAGGGAACTGGAGCAGGCAGCGACTTTTTGGGTTGGCTGGATTTGCCAGAAAACTATGATAAGGAAGAATTTGCCCGTATTTTGGCAGCAGCAGAAAAGATTAAAGGTGAGAGCGATGTTTTGGTCGTGATCGGTATCGGTGGATCTTATCTGGGTGCCAAAGCGGCTATTGACTTCCTCAACAACCACTTTGCTAACTTGCAAACAAAAGAAGAACGCAAGGCCCCACAAATCCTTTATGCTGGGAACTCAATCTCCTCTACTTACCTTGCTGACTTGGTAGAGTACGTAGCAGACAAAGACTTCTCAGTAAACGTGATTTCTAAATCAGGTACAACAACTGAACCAGCCATCGCTTTCCGTGTCTTCAAAGAACTCTTGGTTAAGAAATACGGTCAAGAAGAAGCCAACAAACGTATCTATGCTACAACCGACCGCCAAAAAGGTGCTGTTAAGGTTGAAGCAGATGCTAATGGTTGGGAAACATTTGTGGTTCCAGACGACATCGGTGGACGTTTCTCAGTATTGACAGCAGTTGGTTTGCTTCCAATCGCAGCATCAGGTGCTGACATCAAAGCCCTTATGGAAGGTGCCAACGCAGCTCGTAAAGACTACACTTCAGACAAACTTTCAGAAAATGAAGCTTACCAATACGCAGCCGTTCGTAACATCCTTTACCGCAAAGGCTATGCAACTGAAATCTTGGTAAACTACGAGCCATCACTTCAATACTTCTCAGAATGGTGGAAACAATTGGCTGGTGAATCAGAAGGGAAGGACCAAAAAGGGATCTACCCAACTTCAGCAAACTTCTCAACTGACTTGCACTCACTTGGTCAATTTATCCAAGAAGGAACTCGTATCATGTTTGAAACAGTTGTCCGTGTTGACAAACCACGTAAGAACGTGATTATTCCGACCTTGGAAGAAGACCTTGATGGACTTGGTTACCTTCAAGGAAAAGACGTTGACTTTGTAAACAAAAAAGCAACGGACGGTGTTCTCCTTGCCCACACAGACGGTGACGTACCAAACATGTATGTGACCCTTCCTGAGCAAGATGCCTTTACTCTTGGCTACACAATTTACTTCTTCGAATTGGCAATCGCCCTTTCAGGCTACTTGAATGCTATCAACCCATTCGACCAACCAGGTGTTGAAGCTTACAAGAAAAATATGTTTGCTTTGCTGGGCAAACCAGGCTTTGAAGAGCTTGGTGCAGAATTGAATGCACGTCTATAATGCAGCATGGAACCTTCCTTCGGGGAGGTTTTTTTGTGATTTCTTCACAAAAACCTTCTAAAAGAATAGCAAGAAAGCGCTTTATTTTGTATAATGGAAGCAAAGACAGAATGGAGGGTTTTTATGCTGCAAGAAAAATACATTATGGCTATTGATCAGGGAACAACTAGTTCCAGAGCTATTATTTTCAATCATCGGGGTGAGCAGGTCTGTGCCAGTCAAAAGGAATTTCGGCAGATTTTTCCTCAACCGGGCTGGGTGGAACATAATGCCAATGAAATTTGGAACTCGGTTCAATCGGTCATCGCGAATACCTTTATTGAAAGCGGGATTAAGCCAAGTCAGATTGAGGCTATTGGGATTACAAACCAGCGGGAAACGACCGTGGTTTGGGATAAGGAGACGGGTCTGCCCATTTACAATGCTATCGTTTGGCAGTCACGGCAGACAGCTCCGCTGGCAGAAGAGCTTAAGCAGCAGGGTTATACGGAATTTTTTCATGCCAAGACAGGTCTAGTCATCGACGCATACTTTTCAGCTACCAAGGTTCGTTGGATACTGGATCATGTGGAGGGGGCTCAAGAGCGGGCAGAGCGAGGTGAGTTGCTCTTTGGCACCATTGATTCCTGGCTGGTCTGGAAGTTGACAGATGGTGCAGCCCATGTCACAGATTATTCAAATGCAGCCAGAACCATGCTCTATAATATTAAGGATCTGGCTTGGGATAAGGAAATTTTGGAGCTTCTCCGGGTACCTTTGGCGATGCTGCCGGAGGTTCGCTCTAATTCAGAAATTTACGGATACACCAAACCTTATCACTTCTATGGCGGAACAGTGCCCATTTCGGGCATGGCTGGAGATCAGCAAGCAGCCTTGTTTGGGCAACTAGCTTTTGAGCCGGGTATGGTCAAAAACACCTATGGAACTGGATCTTTTATCATTCTCAACACTGGCAGCGATATGCGTCTGTCTCAGAATAATCTCCTGACGACCATCGGTTATGTTATTGATGGGAAAATCACTTATGCTTTAGAGGGGTCAATTTTCATTGCGGGCAGTGCGGTTCAGTGGCTGAGAGATGGCTTGAGGCTGATTGCTACTTCAGCAGAGTCTGAGCAGTGTGCTCAGCAGTCGCAGAATGAGGATGAGGTCTATGTGGTGCCGGCCTTTACTGGCCTTGGGGCTCCCTACTGGGATCAGAATGCTCGAGGGGCTGTCTTTGGCTTAACTCGGGGAACTTCTAAAGAAGACTTTGTCAAGGCGACCCTCCAGTCGATTGCTTATCAGGTCAGAGACATCATTGAGACGATGGAAAAGGACACTCAGACCCCTATTCAACTCCTAAAAGTAGATGGTGGCGCTGCTATGAATCAATACCTCATGCAGTTTCAGGCGGATATTTTAGGAATTGAAATTGCTCGTGCTCAAAATCTGGAAACGACAGCTCTAGGTGCAGCTTTCTTAGCGGGCCTGGCAGTTGGCTACTGGAAAGACTTAGAAGAGTTGAAACAGTTAAATGCCGTCGGACAGAGCTTTGCTCCGCAGATGGAGCTGGCGCGGAAAGAAAAACTCTATCAGGGCTGGAAAAAAGCTGTTGCAGCAGCTCAATTTTTTGCGGCTGAGCAAGTAGAAATGAGTGAGAGCTCTCCGCTTTAAGTTTTAAATAGTAGAACAACAGCTGCTTACAGGCAGCTGTTTTTTGTTGACTAATCGAGGATGACAGAAGTTTTCCTTTTTCTGGATCTATGTTACAATCAGAGGAGATGTAGTAGCATTGTGATAGATTTTTATCTAGCTGCTAGAAACCCAATCGGCTTAGTATTTTTTAAAAGCTGTGATTGTTACTCTTTGGACGGAACTGGAAAAACAGAAGGTCAAGATTGGAAAGGAGTCCTGATGAAGTTATTATTGGTGGAAGATGAAGCAGATCTGAACCGCAGTTTGACCAAGCTGCTCAAGAAAGAGCATTTTAGTGTGGATAGTGCTTTTGATGGGGAGGAAGCCTTAGAATTTTTGGAAATGATGGACTATGATTTGATTATTTTAGATATTATGATGCCTCGCATGGACGGCTTTGCCTTTCTATAGAAAATCCGACAGGCCGGACGGCAAGTTATCGTCTTGGTACTAACGGCCCGTGACAGCTTGGAAGATAAGATAAAGGGCTTGGACTTGGGAGCAGATGATTATCTGGTCAAGCCTTTTGAGTTTGAGGAACTCTTGGCGCGGCTGCGGGCTCTTCTTCGGCGACAGCAGCGTGAGCTGGTTAGTCAGAAAATTGACCTAGGCGATCTAGTCCTGGATTTGACTAAGAAGGCAGTCCTGAAAGATGATCAAGTCTTGGATCTGACAGCCAAGGAATACGAAGTGTTGGAATACCTGGCACGCAATCTAGATCATATTTTATCGCGGGAGCAGATTCGGGACCATGTCTGGGATTTTGACTATGAAGGAGAATCCAATATTATCGATGTTCTGATTAAAAATATCCGTCGCAAGATCGATCAGGATAAGAAGCAGTCCATTATTCACACCAAGAGGGGAGTAGGCTATGTTATCTGGAGCTCGGAATAAGGAGAAAAAAGGCAGCATTGTTCTTCGCATTACTCTTTGGTATAGCAGTTTTCTCTTTGTCTTTATTTTAGTTCTGCTGGGTCTTGCTTTTCTGCTGTCCAGCAATCTGGCAGATGCGGCGGCCAAGCGGGAGCTGATTGAGTCAGCCACGGAAATCAGCCAGCAGCCTAGTGAGTATGAGGCTATGGATGATGGGATTCTATGATAGTTCGGGAAACCTTGTTAGAAAAAGTCTGCCATCAGGCTTTGATGAGACCCTTCCCTTCAACCAATCGGTCGTGACGACTGTGACAGTTGCTCAAAAGACCTATCTTTACTTTGATATCGAGATGAAAAATGGCGGTCAGTGGCTGCGGGCGGTAACTATGAGTAGTCATAGCAATCATGAATGGATTGATTATCTAACAGCTCTGGCCTTCATTTCTCCTTTTCTATTGATCTTGATTATTTCTGGTGGTTATGGGATTCTCAAGAAAGCCCTGAGGCCGGTGGATCAGCTGTCGCAGACGGCAGTGGAAATTCGCGAGAGCGGAGACTTTTCCAAGCGGTTGGCTCTGAAAGATAAGGAGGATGAGCTGCATCGTCTGGGCAAGGCTTTTAATCTCATGTTGGACTCGCTGGAAACTTCCTTCCAGCGGGAAAAGCAGTTTAACCATGACGTCTCCCATGAGCTGCGGACACCGGTGGCGGTTGTTTTATCGGAGAGTGAGTATGGCCTTCATTATGCAGAAAATTTGGATGAATCCAAGGAATCTTTTGAAATCATCAATCGTCAGACCAAGCGCATGAAGGAGATGATTAGCCATATCTTGGATTTGTCCAGGCTTGAGAATCAGCCGGCTCTGGTTATGCAGAAGATATCATTATCTGCTTTACTGACAGACAAGCTGATCGATTTTCAAAAGCTTAGCCAAGATAAGAGGCTTGTTTTAGAAGCTTCCATAGATGAAGATTGCTGGATTGTTGCTGATGAGCTTCTGCTTCACCGGCTTTTGGACAATCTGATTAGCAATGCCTTGAAATTTACCAAAGACCGCATTGAGTTCTCTTTGTGCAAGCTAGATGGTGTCTGTCAGCTGACGGTGGCGGATAATGGTGCTGGTATTGCTCCGTCTGAGACTGATAAAATCTGGAATCGGTTTTACCAAGTTGACCAAGCCAGAAATAAAAACAGCCGTGAGGGAAGCGGTCTGGGACTAGCCTTGGTCCGGAAAATCGCCGATTTGCACCAGGTCCAGATAGAGCTAGTGTCAGAGCTTGGCCAGGGAAGTCGCTTTATCCTGACTTTCCAGCTGGAGAAAAAATAAAAGAGTTTTCGAATTATTTTTTAAATTTCCTCAAAATTCATTTTAGGTTCATTTAGTCCTTGTACAATATAAGTGAGAGTGGGACAAAAAGATTTCAATTTTTAAAAATCTTAATTATTAAGCCCTTCAAATCTATAATTAAATGCGAAAAGCGAACAAAGCAGAATTCTGATTACCAGAAAACTAGTTTTGTTCGCTTTTTATATTTGAGGTCGGACTTTTGTCCCAGACTCAGCTCTCCCCTTTGAAATGGAAAGAATGGTCTAGGATGCATTAACTGGAACGGTGTTTTCTTAGCCTGATTTTGATTTCTAGGGTCAAGTTGTAGAAGGAAGGACCAACCATGAAAAAACTAAAAGGAATTTTATTAGCCGGTTTGGTAGTAGGAATTTTAGCAGGTGGAGCGGCAACTGTTGTTTCAGCGGATTCAGCTAAGCAAGCTACTCGGATTCAGGCGGCAAGCCTAACTCTTTCAGACGCTAAGGCGATTGCCTTGCAGACAGCTGGTTCAGGGAAAGTCGTTTCTGTGGACTTAGACGGAAATAAAGCCGGTGCTGTATACTATGATGTAACGGTCTTGGACGGCTTTACAGAGAAAGAGTACAAGATTGATGCTCGTACAGGAAGCATTCTCAAAGCCAAGGAAGAGCCAATTGATGACAATGAGGACATGCAACTGACTCAGACTAATGTGCAATTGACTTTTGAAGATGCTGAAAGAATCTTGCAGCAAAAATATGCTCAGGCCAAAATTTATGATGAGGAGCTGGATATTAAGGCTGGTCAGCTAGTCTATAAGCTGGAAGCTCTGAACGGTACGCAAAAGATCAAAATGACCATTGATGCCAACAGTGGGAACATTTTGAACGAAAGAATTAAATAATCGCGTTGGAAGATAGTTTGGGATTGCTTTGTTGGGCACGGACGAGAGTTCGTGCCTTTTTGCTTGTGTGCTTTCAAGCTAAGCCAGTTCAAAATATGATATACTGGAATAAAGTTATATTAGCATGACAAGTTTTACGCTAGGCTACTGTCTTCAAACAGTTGTTTTATAAAAGGTAGCCACCCTGATAGTTTGTGTAGCTAATTGACTGCTTAACGGTGTATGCAGTCGTGGGATGTTGCCCCCAGTATGAATGTTATAGAAAAGAGAATAGCAGCATTCAGCGGGTAGGAATTGTGAACTGTTAATAGAGTCGTCTTTTCAATGATAGAAGAGTCAATAGATGAGGAGGAGTTATGGGAAAAAGAAATCTGGAAGCTTTGAGGCAGAAACATCAATCAAAATTCAAGAATGCTCAAACGAAAAAGCCAGCAGATAGCCATTCATCTTTTCTATCTAAATGGAAAACCAAAGAAGACCAAGATATCAAACCGTCTGCGGGATTGCAAGAAGCGCAGAGAGAGGCAGAAGAAAATCAAGCTCGTCCTTCAGGTTCATCTCCATCAAAAGTGGTATTTCCAATAGAGAGCTCAAGCAATGAGCCGTCTGCTGTCTCTTCGATAGAGGACAAAAACGGTTATGGGGCTAAAATAAGTTCTCAAGACCAGCCGGTGTTTTCTGAGCAGTTAGCAGGAGTTCAGCAGGTAAAGGAGCCTCTGTCGCTTCTGTCACAGAATTTGTTGGAATTGAAGCAGAGGGAGCTGAAGCATCTCATTTCTAGTTTAGAATCACTGAAAGCTAAAAAACAAAACCAAGTCCTTCGTGGAAATCAAGCTAGCCAGCCGATGTCAGGCCTTATAACTGAAGCAAAGCAGACCAAGCTTTCTCCGCGAATAAGCTCCAATGAGCTTGCTAGAGAGATAGATAAAGTAGAGTTTAAAAAGAAAAAACTAGGAATCTTTTCTAAGATATGGATGATGGTACTTTCTAGTTTGGGGATTATGACTTTTTTGGCTAACGCTGGAATAACGTGGCTAGAGATGGAAAAGGTAAAAGATAAAGAAAAAGCTGCAGCTATTTCTCGTATGTTAGACTCATATAGTAAGGATCAAGATTTGAAATCTGATAATCGTCCAGAATGGATTGCTAAAAAAGAAGAGTATCAGTTTCATATTACCTATGATGATATCACTTCTTTGTTCTCAGACTTCACTTCATCGGTTCCAAACCTGACAAAGGTCGACGAGGTGGTTGCAAAGTTAGGGAAAGCTGAGTCTGGAAAAGAATTGGACCAAGATGACCCAATCAAGACGATAGCTTTAGACTATTCACAAGCAGGGACGGAAGCGAAAGTTAGCCTCTCTTTTAAGAGCCATTTTGGTTCTTCTGAAACTCCTAAGTTACAGTCCCTAAAATGTACGCATCTCAGTAGTGCGCATCTACCAAACCGAAATGCTCAGCTCACTCGTCAAGATCTTTCTGATATAGAGAAAGGAAAGACCTATCAGGAGATTGTCAGTCAGTTGGGACTTCCAGAGCGCCTCGATTGGAATGGGGGAATCTTTGGCAATGCTACTCTATCAATTTATTATCGTTTGGAGGATGGGAAAGAGGTCGGTTTTTCTTTTGAAAATAATAAGTCTCAGAACTATCAATTGACAGAGAGTTCAGGTTTAGCAAACGAAGCAGGAGAAGCGGGTGCTTAGTAGCGCTTATCTAGCAGGAAAATCAGCCGTTTGTGGAAAGTGAATGAGCAATCAAGTTTTTAGTTGATAGGTGAAAAGGTGAAAGATAGAAATTTAGAAGCATTGAGGCGGGAGCACAAATCCAAGTTTAAAGCCAGAAACACTTCGTCGATCAAGAATCAGCGGGAACGGGGAGGAGCTGCCCTCGAACAGACAAAGGCTTTATCCAAACCAATTCATAAAACGAAGTCTAGGAAACTAAAGGTATCACAAAAATCCCCTTTTTTCAGGGTAGTGAGTGCTGTCGCCCTGCTAGGTGTTGTGATAGGACTACTCGTCCTAATTGGGAATTGGACAAATTCTCACCGAAAGAATGAGTTCATAAGCACAGAATCAAAATATACTTCTCCAGATGCTAAATCTTTGGATTGGGAACAAATGGATTTTATAAACTACACTATTGAAGAGGATGAAGATAAAAATATTACAGTGTCTGACTTTGTCAAACGGTATGGGTTAGCTAAAAGCAGCGAAGATATGACAATGGGGCAGAAAGATAAATTATTGTCACTTACTTACACTCTAGCGGGAGGGGGATTTGCGTTTTTTCAATTTTGGGATTTTGGTTCAGGTCTACATCTTGCTAGCGTTACTTACTATACAGATAAAAAAGAAGAGTTGTCAGATGAGGAACTTTCCTTTCTTAAGGAATTGAAATCAGACCCAGAAAAAGGAATGAGTGATCAAGGAATCCTAGAATATTTGAGGCCTCCAAAAAGTTACACAAAAATAGGTATTAAGGGTTATTACTCTGTGACCATGGTCTACAAAGCATTAGATAGTACTTCCTACCATTTAGAATTTTCAGAGGGTAAGGATGGGAACCTGCATTTGAAAAATATACAAGTCTCTGAGCAGGAGGTAATAAGTCCTTCCTAAGAAAGTCAAAACGAAACGACTGAATTGTGTTATAATAGAGAAATAAAATAGATAGGAGAGGGGACTTTCCTCTCCCAACAAAGATAGAAAGAACAAAGAGGTGCTACCATGTCTGCTACGAAAATGAACGCTCAAGAAATCATCAAATTTATCTCTGATGCCAAGAAAAAAACTCCAGTCAAGGTGACCTTTAATGGAGAATTGCACGGGCAAATTCCGTGGTCTGTCGTGAAATTAGGCAATGTTCTTTTTGGAGACTGGGAAGAAATTAAGCCACTCCTAGTGAACTTAGAGGAAAATAAGACCTATGTAGTAGAGCAGGATGCCCGCAACTCAGCGGTGCCGCTTTTGGACAAGCGCAACATCAATGCCCGTATTGAGCCAGGTGCCATTATCCGTGACCAAGTCGAAATTGGTGATAATGCTGTCATCATGATGGGTGCGGTCATCAATATCGGTGCGGAGATTGGTGCTGGAACCATGATTGATATGGGTGCTATTCT
Source organism: Streptococcus sinensis (assembly GCF_000767835.1). Classification (GTDB taxonomy): domain Bacteria; phylum Bacillota; class Bacilli; order Lactobacillales; family Streptococcaceae; genus Streptococcus; species Streptococcus sinensis. The sequence continues at coordinate 12,892 of NZ_JPEN01000018.1, forward strand.
GGGCGGTCGAGCGATTGTCGGCAAAAACAGTCATGTCGGTGCTGGTGCGGTTCTGGCAGGAGTCATTGAGCCGGCTAGTGCTGAGCCAGTTCGGGTCGGAGACAACGTGCTGATTGGTGCTAATGCGGTTGTTATTGAAGGAGTACAAATTGGTAGTGGTTCCGTTGTTGCAGCTGGTGCGATTGTGACCCAGGATGTTCCGGAAAACGTAGTGGTTGCTGGCGTTCCGGCACGCGTTATCAAGACCATTGACGAGAAGACCCAGCAGAAGACAGCTCTGGAAGATGCCCTGCGTACTCTTTAAAAATAGCATAAATTTGAATTGATTGGGTGCGGCCCAACACTCTGACTGCTCTGACAAGATTTTAAAGGAAAGAAAAATGCTTGATTATCTGAAGATTCGCCGTGATTTGCACCAAATACCAGAAATCGGTCTGGAAGAATACAAGACCCATGCCTACCTGATGCAGGTCATTGATGGACTGACAGCAGGTCTAGACTTTGTGGAAATTCGGACTTGGCGGACTGGTATTTTGGTCTTTATCAAGGGAAATTCACCGGATAAGACGATTGGCTGGCGAACAGATATTGATGGTTTGCCGATTGTGGAGGATACAGGACTGGACTTTGCCAGTACTCATGAAGGCCGGATGCATGCCTGCGGACACGATATGCACATGACGGTTGCCCTAGGCCTGCTGGAACAAGCTGTGAGCGCTCAGCCTACCCACAATCTGCTTTTTCTCTTTCAGCCTGCTGAGGAAAATGAAGCTGGTGGCATGCTCATGTATGAAGACGGTGCTTTTGGCGACTGGCTGCCAGATGAGTTTTATGGTCTCCATGTGCGGCCGGACCTCAAGGTAGGCGATATTGCCACTAACAGAGGAACCCTCTTTGCTGGTACCTGTGAAGTCAAGCTAACTTTTAAGGGGAAGGGGGGGCATGCGGCCTTTCCGCATGAAGCTAATGATGCTTTGGTGGCGGCTAGCTACTTTATCACCCAGGTGCAGACCATTGTCAGCCGCAATGTCGATCCTATCGAGGGAACGGTTGTAACCTTTGGTTCGCTCCACGCTGGCACGACCAACAATGTCATCGCAGAAACGGCCTTTTTGCATGGCACCATTCGGACCTTGACTCAGGAGATGAACCTCTTGACTCAGAAGCGCTTACGGGAAATAGCAGAGGGCATAGCCCAAAGTTTCGATCTGGAATTGGACTTGGAGCTTAAACAAGGTGGCTACCTACCTGTAGAAAATCATCCTGATCTGGCAGACGAATTGATGGATTTTTTCCAGAAGGAAGAAGGAGTGCAGCTGATTGATATTGCGCCGGCTATGACAGGCGAGGATTTTGGCTATCTGCTCAGCAAGGTCAAGGGCGTCATGTTCTGGCTGGGAGTGGACAGTCCCTATGCCCTCCATCATCCCAAGATGACACCAGACGAGGCAGCACTGCCCTTTGCTATTGAAAAGATTGGGAAATTCCTAGATTATAAAATCAACGAAAGATAAGGAAAGGGTGGACGAGCTGCATGAAAAAAGAGCTGAGACAAACTGTACTGAACCAGATGAAGAAACTGTCAGGAAAAGAAAAAGAGCAGGCAGATAGCTGGCTGACCCAGCGCTTACTCAGTTCAGCAGCTTATCAAAAAGCTCAGGTTATCGCTACCTATCTTTCTATGCCGCATGAAGTCTCAACTGCAGCCTTTATCAAGCAGGCTCAGTTGGACAGCAAGCGAGTTTTAGTGCCCAAAACCTACGGCCAGGGTCGGATGATATTTGTGGATTATGATGAAAGCCACCTGCAAAAGAGCTCTTTTGGTCTGCTGGAGCCGATGAGCGAAGAGGCTGTGGAGAAGACGGAGATTGATCTGATTCATGTGCCGGGCGTGGTCTTCAATTCTCAAGGCTTTCGGATTGGCTATGGCGGTGGGTACTACGATCGCTATTTGGATGATTATGAGGGGACGAGTGTCAGCACCATTTATCAAGTCCAGCAAGAGGATTTTACGCCAGCCCAACATGATGTTGCAGTAAAGGAGTTAATCATGTATGAAACAAATCTATGATAGAGATTATCCAGTGACAAGCACTTTGCTTATAGCAACAAGTCTTGTCTTTGTCTTGATGATTCTTTCTTACGGTTTTCAATACAGCAATTCAGAAGCCTTGTATCGCTTTGGAGCTGTGCACGGTTATACTATTCAAGCTTTTCCGGAGCAGTTTTGGCGGGTTTTTGCTGCTATTTTTATCCACATTGGTTTGGAGCATTTTGTGGTCAATATGCTAACGCTCTACTTCCTTGGCCGACAAATCGAAGCTATCTTTGGTTCTTTGAAATTCTTGATACTTTACCTGATGTCGGGGGTGCTGGGAAATTTATTTGTTGTCTATTTTTCACCCAACAGTTTAGCAGCTGGCGCTTCTACCTCGCTTTTTGGACTTTTTGCTTCGATTGTCGTGCTTCGTTATGCTACGCGAAATTACTATCTCCAGCAGTTGGGTCAATCCTATATGATTCTGCTCGTTGTCAACTTAATCATGAGTTTTTTGCCGGGAATTAGCCTTTCAGGTCACTTGGGCGGTCTAGTCGGCGGAGCTTTAGGGGCTGTAATTTTACCAGTGTCAGGAGAGCGCTATGCTTTTAGCAAGTCTCAACGGTTTTTAGCACTGGCAGCCTACCTTGGATTAGCAACTATTCTGATTTTTCTGAGCTTTCAACGACCAATTTTTTAAGAAATGAACTCAAATGAGGTTGGGACAAAAAGATTTCAATTTTTAAAAATCTTAATTATTAAGCCCTTCAAATCTATAATTAAATGCAAAAAGCGAACAAAGCAGAATTCTGATTACCAGAAAACTAGTTTTGTTCGCTTTTTATATTTGAGGTCGGACTTTTGTCCCAGCCTCTTCTTTTTATAAATATGATTTTTTGTAAAGGAGCCTATTTTAATTCGCAGAGGCATGATAATTCATATATATTGCTACTACTTAGTCTGGACAGAAATAAATGAGCGAAATTTCTATCTATGTGTATCCAGCGATGTATGTTTTCTCTATTTTTTATCTGTAAAGCGTATAAATAAACATTTTTGAAAGCGCTCGCAAAGGCAGAATGAAAAGGGTATACTATGATTGATGAAATAAAGGAAGTTTAGGACTTTCAAAAAAAAAAAAAGTTAACGATGAAGAAGTTAACATTCAAAGTTGTCATTGTTATAATGGTAATTCTCTTGTTACCTATTCAGGCTGTTCAAGCCTGCTGCGGCTTCATTATTGGTCGACAGTTGACCAAAGATGGAACGACACTTTTTGGTCGGACAGAAGACTACCCTTACTATCCAAATGGCGGAAAACACAACAAAAACTATGTTGTTGTAGATGCGAAAACCTATAATGAAGGGGATCAAATCCAAGATGAGTCCAATGGTTTCACTTATCCTCACGCTGCCAGCGAGATGAGATATACAGCGACCTATGACTCTGCTCGAGGTGATGGTAGTAATGGAGCTTTTGGGGAACATGGCTTTAATGAAGCTGGTGTTTCTATGACGGCAACTGTTTCAGCTAGTCCCAATAAACAAGTATTAGCAACAGACCCTCTAAAAGCGGATGGACTTCCAGAAGCAGCCATGCTGGACGTGATTTTGCCTCGTGTGAAAACAGCACGTGAAGGGGTTGAATTACTGGCAAAAGTGATCGAGGAAAAGGGTTCGGCTGAAGGCAATATTGTGGTCTTCGCAGACCAAAACGAGACCTGGTATATGGAAATCCTTTCTGGGCATCAATATGTAGCCGTGAAGGTACCAGAAGATAAATATGCAGTATTTGCCAATACCTATTATCTTGGCCATGTAGATTTGACAGATACGGAAAATGTCATTGCGTCAAAAGATGTTGAAAAAGTAGCCAAAGAGTCTGGAAATTATCAAACAGATAAAGACGGAAATTTCCACATTGCCAAATCATACGGACCTGCTAAATATGCTGAGGGAGATCGTTCTCGAACCTATGCAGGGATTACTTTGCTAGATCCAAAAGCGAAAGTGACGTATGAAGACGATGAGTACGAACTTTTCCGCTCACCAAGTGATCCAAATAAGAAGTATACTTTGGAAGATGCCTTTGCTTTCCAACGAAACCGTTTTGAACACTTGAATGGACGCTTTGTACAAGATGATCAAATTGGAGTTAAAAAACAAGGTGATGATGGAAGCAAGGATGAAGTGCGTCAAGATCAGTATAAATATGCACTTGGAAATGAAAACGTTATTGATGCCCATGTTTATCAGATCAATCCAAATCTACCAAAGACATTTGGTGGGACTGTCTGGCTAGGCTTGGGACCTTCTCGGAATACTCCGTACGTTCCATTCTATGGGAATGTGAAGGATACTTACCAAGCCTTTAAACCTCGAACAGAAACCTATGATCCGAATTCTTGGTATTGGACTGTTTGGCACATTGACCAAATGGCGATTAACAACCAAGATCTCTTTGGAAAATCTATCCAAAATCATTGGAAAGCTCTCGAAGAACAGTTAATGATTGAGCAGAAAGTTAGTGATGCTAAATACGCAGCTTTAAAAGCTGATGAGGCAGCAGCTAAGGATGCAGAAGATCAGGTAACAACAGAAGCTTTGGCACGCTCTGAACGTCTCTTTAAGCAATTCAAACAATATGAAGCAGAGTTGTCTGTAACCTTGAAAGAAGCTGGAAGAACAGATGATCCGTATCGGGCTTCGCTTCCGGATGATTACAAGTATCCAGCAGATGAACCGAAACCGACAGAACCAAGTACAGAACCAAGCAAGGACGAGCCGAAACCGACAGAGCCAAGTACAGAACCAAGCAAGGACGAGCCTAAGCCAACTGTCCCGACGACAAATGGTCGCCCAGTCCTTCCAACTAACTCATACATTTTAATAGATCCTGCCACAGGTATCATCTTGCAAAATCCAGATTTTGCTCAAGGTGGTTTTAGTTTAGTAGTTGGTGTTTTGAGTGATGTAGCAGCGCTGAAAGGGAAAGACTATAAAGCTTATGACATTCAGTTATCTAATCAAAATGGACCTGTTCATCAAATCAGCTCAACAGTCGTAACGATTCCAGTTGATCCAAACAAAGAAGTTGAAGCAATTGCTGCAATTGGAGAAGATGGCAAGCTAGAAAACTATCAGTTTACTCTCAATGCAGATAAAACAAAAGTCACCTTCACGACCAATCACTTCTCTACTTATGGCGTTGTTTATAAATCAGCTCCAAAAGTGACGCAAAAGGAAAATGACAGGAAATTGCCATCTACTGGTCAAACGATGTCCATGGTAGGGGTAATTGGAGGCGTCCTCCTGAGCGCACTTGGATTTGTCTTTTACTTAGAAAAACGCAGAAACCATAAAGCCTAATGGTACATGTAATTGTTAGAAAAACAAAAAGAGGCTACTAAGTGTCCTGACTCCAAAAGTTGGACAAATCATTATTGAAAGGATTGGATCCTGTACTGCACAGGACTCAGTCCTTTTCATTTTGTTCCGTTTATTGTTGTAGTAAAAAATATAAGCGGTAGTAGCCCGTTTTAGTGTTTGATAAGAATCTTCATAACTAGTCCTCCTTCAGATTTCATAAACCAAAAGAAGGTTTCCATTATGCCTTTATCAGAACGGTTGCCTTTGTGAACATCATACATTGCTTGAATCTAATTCCTGAGTTCTTTTTTTATTAGGGCTGTCAAGTTGTTTCTTGAAGTAGATATGCAGTTTATCTTCATAAGTTAATTTCATAATAAGAAAACACCCCAATTGCTAGATTTTGTGTCTAACTTTTGGGGTGCAGTTCAATTTCTAAACTCTATTTCTTTACTTATCAGATGATTCTGATCCGTCTAATTTTTTTCCCAAATCGATAATGTATTGCTTCAAATCATCTTTAACTTGCGGATGCTTGAGAGCATAGTCGATGGAAGTTTTCATGAAGCCAAACTTATCACCAACATCATAGCGGTCGCCTTTAAATTCGCGGGCAAAAACGCGCTGAGTCTTGTTGAGGGTATCGATGGCATCAGTCAGTTGAATTTCATTGCCAGCGCCGGGAGTTTGTTTTTCTAGGATTTCAAAAATTTCTGGTGTGAGCAGATAGCGTCCGATAATAGCCAAATCACTCGGTGCTTCTTCTGGTGCAGGTTTTTCAACAAACTTTTCAACGCTATACAGTCCATTGACTCCCTCACCTTGCGGGGCAATGACTCCATAAGCAGAGACTTCGTTGTGTGGAACCTTCATAACAGCGATAGTAGAGGCATGAGTCGCTGCATAGTCATCCATGAGTTGCTTGGTTAGCGGTACTGCCTTGTCATTAGTAATATCCATCAAATCATCACCCAGCATGACAACGAAAGGTTCATTTCCGACAAAGGCCTTAGCTTGTAAAACAGCATCTCCCAGCCCTCGCGGATGACTCTGACGGATGAAATGTAGACCGATACCAGTGGTTTCATCCACCAACTTGAGCAAGTCGTTCTTACCCTTTTCTTTAAGGTTGTATTCTAGCTCAAAGTTGGAATCAAAGTGGTCTTCGATCGAGCGTTTTGACTTCCCTGTGACAACCAGAATGTCTTTGATTCCAGCCTTGAGGGCTTCCTCGACGATAAACTGAATAGTTGGTTTGTCAACGATGGGCAGCATTTCCTTGGCTAGAGCCTTAGTGGCTGGCAAGAAGCGGGTACCGAGACCGGCAGCAGGAATGACTGCTTTTCTGACTTTTGACATAAGTTTCTCCTTTATAAATAATAGTGCGAATTAAGACCACTCATTTTCAGCTTTGAATTCATTGCTCATCATATCATGAATGGCATCTTTGATATCATGACCATCATAAATAACCTTGTAGATGGCCTGAGTGATGGGCATATAGACATCTAGCTCTTGAGCTAGTTCATAGGCAGCCTTGGTGGTAGAGATTCCTTCGATAACCATGCCCATATTGGCTTCAATATCGGCTAATTTCTCGCCGCGGCCCAGAGCATCGCCGGCCCGCCAGTTGCGAGAGTGAACAGAGGTTCCTGTGACAATCAAGTCACCGACACCAGAAAGACCGCTGTAGGTCAGAGGGCTGGCTCCAAGCTTGACACCCAATCGGGTAATTTCAGCTAGACCGCGTGTGATAATAGCAGCTTTGGCATTGTCACCATAGCCTAGTCCATGGAGAGCACCGGCTCCTACTGCGATGATATTTTTCAGAGCGCCGGCCGTCTCTACCCCGATGACATCGGTATTGGTATAGAGGCGGAAGTAGTGGTTGCTGAAGAGTTCCTGTACATACTTAGCGGTCTCCAAGTCCTTGGATGCTGCGGTAATCAGAGTAATATCGCGGACAATAGTCTCCTCAGCATGGCTGGGACCTGAAACGACGACAATCTCGCTACGTAGCTCTGCGGGGATTTCTTCTTCCAAGATGGTTGAGATTCGTTGGTGGCTGTTAGGCTCCAATCCCTTGGAGGCGTGCATGATTTTCACCTTGTGATCCAAGGTCTGCGCTACTTGTTTGGCTACCAGCCGGGTTACTTTAGTCGGCACTACAAAAAGCACAGCATCTGCGTTCTCCAGAGCATCTTTTAAGTCATGATAAGCCTTAATCTCTTCGCTCAGCACAGCATCTTTGAAATAGCGTTTGTTTGTATGCTGGTTATTGATTTCGTCAATCTGCTCTGCAATATTGCCCCAGATACGGACTTCATGCCCGTTGTCATTAAGGACTTGTGATAGAGCTGTTCCCCAAGAGCCGGGGCCAATCACAGCAACTCGTTGTTTATCCATGTTTTCTCCTTACTTCAAGACTCCAGAATGGGCGGAATCAGTTTTAGAGTTCTATACTTTATTTTACCACATAATATACGAAATTTCTTGCTTGACATTGTATTTATCTATGATATAGTAAAAAAGCGAAGCAAAAGTAAGAGAAAGTCAGGAGGCATTCTATGTAAAAAGTCAAGAATAATTTTTTAAAATATCAATTATTTTTTACAG
>NZ_JPEN01000098.1 GCF_000767835.1 Streptococcus sinensis
TCTTTATTTTCGTGTTTCTGTGGGTGACGGCTATGTCGTCATGGCTGTCTGTCCCAGACTCTGTTTGACCTTCTATAAAGTTTAGTATTTCCCTAACTCCCGCATGCTAGTATGATTTTCCTGAATGCGGCGGAACATTTTTTCCATATCCGACTTGGTAAAGTTGACCAAGACCGGCCGGCCGTGTGGGCAGTTGTAAGGATTGTCACACTGGGACAGCTGAAAGAGCAAGTCACGCGCAGAGTAGTCATCCAGACTGTGATTGGCCTTGATAGAGCGTTTGCAGCTCATCATAATGGCTAGCTCTGCTCGATATTTCTTGATGGAAACTTCCTTAGTCAGGAGAAGCATATCACACATCTCGTAGATGCCAGCTTCAATCTCCTCTTCCTTGAACCAAATGGGATGCTCGCGGAGGATAAACTGGTTGGCTCCATACTCTTCTAAAAAGATGCCAGCATCTTCTAACAGCTCCATCCGCTGCTTGATTCGCAACATATCGTCCGCTGGAAATTCAAAGATATAGGGCACTAAGAGCTGCTGCTGGCTATTGTCCACATCCCCAATCTTCTCCCGATAATACTCATACTTGACTCGCTCTTGAGCAGCATGCTGGTCAATAATGTAAAGACCGCCCTTGCCCTGAGCAAAGAGATAGGTACCATGCATCTGGCCGAAATATTCTAACTCTGGGAAGATTGACTTCTCTTCCTGTTCCAACTTATCCACAGCCCGCTCCAGACTAGCCTGATCTAGCTCTGGATGGTCTAGTTGGTCATAGCTGGCAGGCTTTCTCTCTGCGAATTTGACCGAAGTTGATTGCGGTTCTGCTTTTTCATCTGTCGCTTCATGAACAGGCTCCGCTGATTCTTCAAAGGATAGCTGCTGCTCGGCCACCTGTGGCTTGAGGAAGAAATCATTCTGCTCCTTATCGTAGTAGAGGCGATTTTCCTTCAGCGGGAGGCTGGTCTGTTCAGGTTTAGTCGCACGCTTAACAGTTGATTTGGCGAGATTTTCCAAAGCATCCGGGATAAGGTCTTGCTCCTTGAGACTGGTCGCAACGGCTTGCGAAATCAAGGCCATGAGTTCGCGTTCTTTAGAAATCCGCACCTCTTGCTTGGTCGGATGGACATTGACATCAGCTAGATAGGGATCAATCTGAATATTGATGACCGCTAGCGGAAAGCGGCCTACCATCAGCTTGCTGCCGTAGCCGTCCAAAATAGCACGATTGAGCAGGAAATTCTTAATGTAGCGACCGTTGATAAGAATCGTAATATAATTGCGATTCGCACGAGTCAGCTCAGGCAGACTAACATAGCCGCTCACTTCAAAATCCAAATCCGAAGCAGAGATTTCCACCATTTTCTTAGCTGTTGCCAGACCATAGATTCCTGCAATAGCCTGACGCAGATTGCCACTACCGGCAGTCCGTGTCAGTTCGCGGCCGTCACTGATAAGGGTGAAAGCCACTTCTGGATGGGCCAGACTAAGCCGATTAATCACATCAACGATATGGGACAGCTCAGCCTGCTGGCTCTTCATATACTTGAGCCGGGCTGGAGTATTAAAGAAGAGATCTTCTATCTTGATTTTCGTTCCTACCGGACTGCTAGCAGGCTCATGCGCTTCAATCTCACCGCCTTGGGCAATTAGTAGAGTCCCGTGCTGGCCAGTTTCCGTTGCAGTCTCAATGGTAAAACGTGAGACAGAAGCAATGGAAGGAATGGCCTCGCCACGAAAACCCAGCGTCCGAATCCGAAAGAGATCCGCCTGTTTCTTGATTTTACTGGTAGCATGGCGTCGAAGGGCCAGAGGAACATCTTCGTGGTCTATGCCCTCACCATTATCCGTCACCTGAATGCTCTTGAGTCCGGCCTCCTCGATTTCGATGGTAATCTGGCTTGCACCCGCATCAATTGAATTTTCCACTAGCTCCTTGACCACGCTGCTAGGCCGCTCAATGACTTCACCGGCCGCAATCTGATTGGCTAGAATTTCTGGAAGTTCGATAATTTTTGACATCTTTTTCTCCGTATTTGTTCTGCTATCTATTATAACACATTGGACTCTTTCTATCAGAGGTCAACCTTGTCTCGACCATTCTGCTTACAATCCAAACCAGATAGACACAAATAGCTGCCACATAGGCAAAAGGGCTTGTTTTCGCTGCTAAGTTGCGGTTTAATAAGGGTGAAAGGAGGAAGTTATGAAAGTTAAGCTAAGAATCGATTCTCAAGTCACCGAAGACTCCGTCAGCATTGAGGCTCGCCTCATGACAGAAAGCATTCAGGAATTGGTCCGCTTTGCTCAAAATCTAGGCAAACAGGACAAGATTCATGCCAAGAAAGAGGATGAAATCTATTTGCTGGACACTAAGGAAATCCACCGAATCTATACAGAAAATCGGCAGGTTCAGATCCGAACAGCAAAAGACGGATACCGAGCTCAACAAGCTCTTTATCAATTGCTGCAGGTCCTGCCGGACTATTTCCTGCAGATTTCTCAGTCGGAGATTATTAATATCAGTTATATCAGCCATTTGAAATTAACTCCGAATGGACTGGTACAAATTTTCCTAAAAAACGGCGATATGACCTACTCGTCCCGACGTTACTTAAAAGCTATAAAGGAGAAATTAGAATTATGAAAGCAACAAAAATTATCTTATCCGGTTTTGGCGGTATTTTCATCGGTTTAGGTATTTCAATGCTTATTTCCTATTTGAAAATACCAAATTATCTGCCTTTAGATCCAAAATCCCATGTTGGTCTCTTCTTCATGAACCACCATATCCACCCTTCTATTATGATGCTGTACTGTATGTTCATCTGGTTTATTTTCGGAGCTGTGCTTGGATATAGCCAAGTCATCTTCCAAAAAGATTGGAGCATTTTAAAGTCTAGTCTCAGTCATTATCTAATCGCCATTACAACTCTGATTCCTGTTTCCATCTTGGCTGGCTGGCTCCCCGCAGCCACTTTGGTAGGCACTATCCTATCAATTGGTGTTGAATTCAGTCTAGTTTATTTCATTGTCTGGGGCTTGCTTTACCTTTCTACCAAAAGAAAAATCGAAACTATTAACAGACAATTGCAAGACAAAAATAATACTTAAAAATCATCTACAAATAGGGTAATTTAACCATCATAAAAGGCTTAAAACCAACGTTTTAAGCCTTTTTCTATTTTTTAAAACAATTTTTTATACATCGCAATGGTTTCTTCTAAGGTTGGCATAAATGGATTTCCTGGAGCGCAGGCATCAATCAAAGCATTTTTAGAAAGATATTCAAAGTCGAATTCTTCTTCCTTGATATTTAATTCTGTCAATCTCTTTGGAATCCCCACCACTTCAGACAGACGTTCGATTTCAGCGATGGCATATTTTGCACATTCGACATCCGTTTTGCCAGCAATATCAAATCCGAGAGCACGTGCCACTAGACGGAATTTTTCTGGAACACGTTTAGCATTTTCTCGTTCAACAATTGGAAGCAACATGGCACAGCAAACCCCGTGAGGAAGATTGTAAACAGCTCCCAACTGGTGAGCCATCGAGTGAACATAGCCAAGACCTGCATTGTTAAAAGCCATTCCTCCAAGGAAAATTGCATTGACCATATTGGCACGACTTTCAGCATCATGGCCGTTTTCAACAACTTTTGGCAGGTTTTCCCGAATCAATTCAATCGCTCCCATAGAAAGCTTCTCTGTAATTGGATAGGCTCCTGGAGTAACAAGAGATTCAATCGCATGAGTCAAGGCATCCATTCCCGTTGCAGCAGTCAAGGCTTTAGGTTTGTCATACATTAATTCAGGATCATTGACTGAAATAGCAGCCAAACTATTCTTGTCAACCATTACCATTTTTACTTTACGATCTTCATCTGTGATAACGTAGTTTATCGTAATTTCAGCCGAAGTTCCCGCAGTCGTATTAATGGCTACGACTGGCAAGCCTTTTTCTTTAGATTTATGAAGACCCTCATAATCCTGAGGTTTTCCACCATTAGTAGCAATTACAGAAATACAGCTTGCTGCATCTTGCGGGGATCCCCCACCGAAGGAAATGATAAAATCACAAGCATCTTCCTTGAGAACAGCAAGTCCGTCCATGACATTTTTACAGGTCGGATTTGGCTCTACATCTTTAAAAAGGACGTAAGAAATACCAGCATCATCAAGAGGTTTGGTCACTTTGGCGAGCAAAGGGCCGGAAGCAAGAAAACTATCCGTTACTAACAACGCTTTGCGGTAGCCGAGCTCCTTGATGTAAGAGCCAATTTCATTGACAACACCGGCTCCAATAAGGTTGGCAGAAGGTACATAAAATACTGACATAAGGATTCTTCTTTATGAAATAGTAATAGAAGGACTAAAGATTACAGCAAACATATTCAAAAGACGACTATCAGAAACGAGCAGAGTTGCAACGATTCTATCTCTGCTCCTTACAAGCTAAGCTCATAGAATAGTCAATGATTTTCTGTTTTTCTGCAAGTTCTAGTCCAAATTTAATGACATAAGATACTTAAATAAACAGGTTCATATAAAATGAGCCCATTTAGGTGACTCTAACTATCCAATCAGGATTCTATCATTTTGCTATTGTTATGTTAACATCATTTTACCTCTGTCTTGAAGAAATTTCAAATACTTATACAAAATATCTTAAAATTTTTAAAAACCTAGTAAATTTTCATCACTAGGTTTTTGGTTTATAATTTCTTTTGTAATTCTGCTAAGACTGTCATAGCCTCCAGCGGAGTCATATTATAGATATTCAAATTTCTCAGTTCAGTCAGAACTGGATTTTCCGCTCCTTCTGCGAAAAGAGAAATTTGTTCAGCCACTTGCTGACTACCTGCTGACTTAGGAGAAGCTGCCAATGTCTGTCTTTCTTGACTTTCTAGCTGACTTAGGATATGGTCAGCTCGGTATAATAAGTCATCCGGAAGACCCGCAATTTTCGCCACATGAATCCCATAGGACTTATCAGCCGGTCCTTGCTCAATCTTATGGAGGAAAGTGACTCGGCCATCCTGTTCCAAGGTAGCAACATGGACATTTTCCAAGTGCTTTAGGCTATCCTCCAAAGCCGTCAGCTCATGATAGTGGGTCGCAAAGAGAGTCTTGGCCCCTGTTCGGTCATGAATGTACTCGATAATAGCCTGAGCCAGAGCCATTCCATCATAGGTAGCCGTCCCGCGCCCCAGCTCATCAAAGAGAATGAGCGAACGATCGCTAGCCTGCCGAATGGCCCGGTTGGCCTCCATCATCTCCACCATAAAGGTGGATTGGCCGGACACCAAATCATCCGCTGCCCCGATTCGAGTGAAAATCGCATCAAAAATAGGGAGACTAGCAGATTCCGCCGGTACATAGGAGCCCATCTGTGCCATGATGACGATGATGGCTAACTGGCGCATATAAGTTGATTTCCCACTCATATTAGGGCCGGTAATCAACTGGATATTGGTAACTGGATCCAAGGTGATACTATTAGGAATATAGCTCTGGGCTCCCATAACTTTCTCAACCACAGCATGCCGCCCCTTTTCGACAGTTAGAGCTCGCTCCTCGGTAAAGACCGGGCAAACCAGATGCTGGGTCTCAGCGACAACCGCAAAGCTCTGGAGAACATCCACCGTGGCCAAGGCAACGGCCAGTTCCTGCAAGCGTTGGATATACTTACCTACTTCCTCCCGAATCCGCATGAAAATCTCATATTCCAGATTGGCGGACTTGTCACGCGCCTCCAGCATCTCTCCCTCAATCCGCGCCAGTTCCTCTGTCCCAAAACGCTCGGAATTTTTCAGCGTCGCCTTGCGGAAGAAATGGCTAGGTACATGAGCTAGCTGGGAATTAGTCACATGGAAGTAGTAACCATCTTTTTTATTGTAATCAATTTTTAGATTATTGATTCCACTGGCTTCCCGCTCCTTAGCCTCGATAGCAGCAATCCAACCAGCCCCATCCCTCATGACCACCCGGTACTTGTCCAAGGTCTCATCAAAACCGGTCCGAATGATATTACCCTCAGTGATGATATGAGGGGCATCTGGAGAAATAGCAGAGCTAATCAAGGCAGCCAATTCTGGGATTTCATCCAAACGACCGATCAGCTCATCCAGCACCGGACTGCCAATGCCCTGCAAAATAGCTTTGATTTGAGGGACATTGCTCAAGGTTGAAGCCAGCTGCAGCAGATCCTTGGGATTGGTCTTACCAAAGGATACTCGGCTGGCTAGCCGTTCAATATCATAGACTCCCTTAAGGCTTTCTGTCAAATCACTCCGCTCAAAGAAATGATCCAGAAAAATCCGGACTACATCCTGACGGCGGACAATCCGCTTCTGGTCAATCAAGGGCTGTTGAATCCACGTCCGCAATAAGCGTCCTCCCATAGCTGTTTTGGTCTCATCCATCAGCCAGTAAAGACTACCATGCTTCTTACCAGTTCGGGCATTCTCTGTAAGGTCTAAACTAGCCTTGGTGGCATAGTCCATCTGCAAATAGTCCTGAATTTGATAATGATGGGCTTTCTTAAGGTGGCTGAGCTCCCGCATCTGGGTCTGGCGAACATAAGCCAATAGTTTCCCCGCCGTCTGGTACTCAATAGGCAACAAATCACTGCCTAAGAGCTGGACATCATCCAAAGGCTCCTTGACAGGAGACAAAAGGAGATTCATCTGACCTGCCAGGACCTGCTCCTCCGCCTCAGACAAGGTATAACCCAATACTACCTCTCGAGCCCGCAGATTGCGAATCTCTCCGCAAACTAGAGAAAAGTCCTTCAGACTGGTCACCTGAAACTCACCTGTCACCAAATCCATGTAGGCTAGACCATAGACTCCGTCTGCCCAATCCAGAGCAACCAAGAAATTATTTGCTGCATCAGGTTTGCTAGAGTCTACAACTGTCCCTGGGGTGATGACTTGGACCACCTCCCTCTTAACCACACCGACTGCATGTTTGGGGTCCTCCATCTGCTCAGCAATCGCTACCTTATAACCTGATTCGACTAAAACATCAATGTACTGTTGAGCTGAATGATAAGGCACTCCTGCCATAGGAATGGGATTGTCCGCATTTTTATTGCGGCTGGTCAAAGAAATCTCTAAAATCTGAGCCGCATTGACCGCATCATCATAAAACAACTCATAGAAATCGCCCATACGAAAAAGCAGAAAGGCATCTGGATAGTCCTTCTTGATATCCACATACTGCTGCATACCGGGTGATAATTTTTCTGCTGCCATTTTTATCCTTTCCAAAAACCTAGCCAGAGACTTTCCCTGAAAATAAGTCTTCTCATGCAAAATAAACGAGGCTAAGACTCTGTCTCCAACCTCTTTGCCCTCTCCAACATAGCTATCTATGCCATCCGTTCCTTGACATTCCCCTCTATTTCCTCAGCTGCCGCCCTATCTCGACAAATAACCAATAAAGTATTGGCGCCAGCCACAGTTCCTAAAATCCGGTCATCCAAGGCTCCATCAACAACATTAGCCAACACAGTTGCTTCTCCCAAACCAGTTCTGAAAACCAGTGAAAATTCAGCCCTAGCAACACTTTGAATATGCTTAGCTAAGAATTCAACCAAGTTCATTTCCTCTGTTTCCTGCGCTACAATATAATAAATTTGATTGTTTTTCCGAAGCTTTGTTAAACCAATCTCGCGCAGATCCCGCGAAAGAGTCGTTTGAGTTACAAAAATTCCCTGTTTCTCTAATCGTTCCTGAATCTCTTTCTGCGTTCCTAGCTTTTCTTGCTTAATCATCATTTTGATTATCTGATGACGATCGATTTTCTTCATTTTTACCTCATTCTTTTGAATATTTATCCCTTAATTATACCAAAAAATTCAGATTAGGCCCAAAAAAATTGAAGATTCCATTAAAAATGTGATAGAATAGTAACAAAAGACCCAAAGGAGTAAATATGGATAATAAACAATTAATAGCCAGCGAATTGGCTAAGGTAATTAACGGCCTTGACCAAGACGCTATTTTAAATTTATTAGAGCAACCAAAAAGTTCCGATCTTGGGGATATTGCCTTTCCTGCCTTCTCTCTTGCAAAGGTAGAACGCAAGGCTCCACAAGCTATCGCTGCTGATATTGTAGAAAAACTTGACACCACTTATTTTGAAAAAGTTGTTGCAACTGGGCCTTACGTCAACTTCTTCCTCAATAAGGCAGAAATCTCTAGCCAAGTCATCAAAGAAGTAATTAAAGAAGGCGCTGATTATGGCCAGCAAGATGAAGGCAAGAATGGAAATGTCACAATTGACCTATCCAGCCCTAACATTGCTAAACCTTTCTCTGTCGGTCACCTTCGTTCGACCGTTATCGGAGATGCTTTGTCTAATATCTTCCGCAAGCTAGGCTACAATACCATCAAGGTCAATCACTTGGGTGATTGGGGTAAACAATTCGGTCTCCTCATGGTTGCCTATAAGAAATGGGGTAACAAGGCAGCTGTCGAGGCCAACCCAATTGATGAACTCTTGGAACTCTATGTCCGCATCAACGCTGAAATCGAAAATGATCCAAGCTTAGATGACGAAGGACGTCTCTGGTTCAAAAAGCTGGAAGATGGAGATCCAGAAGCAACCGAACTCTGGCAATGGTTCCGCGATGAAAGTCTGGTCGAATTCAACCGTATCTATGACTTGCTAGGCGTCCAATTTGATAGCCTAAACGGCGAAGCCTTTTACAATGACAAGATGGACGAAGGTGTACAAATCTTGGAAGACAAGGGCCTACTGAAAGAATCTAAGGGTGCCAGCATTGTGGACTTGGATGATGTCAACCTTCCACCAGCTATGATTAAAAAATCAGACGGTGCCACTCTGTATATCACCCGTGATATCGCGACAGCAATGTATCGTGCCCGCACGTATAACTTTGTCAAAAATGTCTATGTAGTAGGACAGGAACAATCCAACCACTTCCGTCAGCTCAAGGCTGTCCTGAAAAAGATGGGCTTTGACTGGAGCGACGATATGATCCACGTGGACTTCGGTCTGGTCACCAAGAACCGCCAAAAACTGTCAACACGTAAGGGCAATATCATTCTGCTAGAGCCTACTCTTCAAGAAGCTATCAGCCGTGCCAAGGCGCAGATTGAAGCGAAAAATCCAGATTTGGAAAACAAAGAAGCTGTTGCCCACGCAGTCGGTGTTGGTGCCGTTAAATTTTACGATCTTAAGACGGATCGTCGCAACGGTTACGATTTCGATTTGGAAGCTATGGTTTCCTTTGAAGGAGAAACTGGTCCATATATCCAATACGCTTATGCCCGTATCCAGTCTATTTTGCGCAAGGCTGACTTCCAGCCAAATCCAGAGGCAAATTACAGTCTAAACGATGCTGAAAGCTGGGAAATTATCAAACTACTCCAAGACTTCGCTCGCGTAGTCAAACGTGCAGCTGACAACTTTGAGCCATCTCTAGTTGCCAAGTATGCCATCAGTCTAGCTCAAGCTTTCAACAAATACTATGCTCATACCCGCATCTTAGACGATAGCCCTGAACGCGACAGTCGCTTGGCGCTTAGCTACTCAACCGCTCTAGTATTAAAAGAAGCCCTGCGCTTACTTGGTGTCGATGCCCCTGAAAAAATGTAATATATAAGGACGGAAAGCAATCCGCTCCTTCCATCTAACATTAAAAGAAGACAAAAACGCATGAAGTTCGTTCCACAAAACGGTGACTTCATGCGTTTTTCTTGTCTTAATCCTCGATTTGGTAGAGGTGCTCAATGATTCCAGCAACTTTTTTGATATCTCCTAGCATTCCACGCATTTCAAAATCAGCCAATACGGAGAAGCCAAAGCGTTTTGCATATTGCTTGGCAGTCAGACAATATTGATTGTTAAAGTTGCGATTGCCACTGCCGACAACCCCAAAACACTTGCTGGCATTATTGCCGTAAGCAATGAAATCTGCAACATCTGTCGTTAAAATTTCGACATCACCATTATCAACACCATTTCCGCCTTCTAAATAAGTCGGCAGAAAAGTAATAAATTGGTTTTGCATTTCAAAGAAAGGCTGGCCTTCTTTAACCAAGTCTTTGATATGAATTTTTTCCACTTCTAAACTTGGATGATGTTCCAGCAAATAATCTGTCAAACGGCGGACAAAGCTTTCTGTATTGCCACTCAGGCTGATATAAACTAAGGAAACTTTCATATTTTCTCCATTCTAAATAAAAAACATCTGAGAACTCCTTAAATTGTAAGCTCTCGGATGTTTTTTGTCAAATCTTAATCTGCTATTGGGAAGAGCCCTTATCCCAACTCATCCTTTTCCAATTCTTTTTGCTGCTTCATAAATTTATAAAGAACCAAGCCTAAAAAGATAAGGTTTATCACCAACATAACAACTGTTGAAATTAAAAGTCCACCTGATACAAGCTCACGATACTGCGCGTCTAAAACGTTTAGCAAAGAAGAAGCACCGATATAACTATAGGCAATCCCAATGATGCTAATTACAAGATAGGCAAGATAAGTCAAATTTGCATAGACAATATTCTTACGAATCAAGAAGACTAATGCCGCAATGATCACAATCAGACTGAGAATAGCCAAAATTTTGTTTAGTGGATTCTGTACAAATTCACTATTTTTAGCAGTGTAATCTACCAGCTGTTTTACAACATCTTCAGGAATACCTGCTCCTTCATAGGCCGCTGCACTTTTAGGAGTGGAAGGCACCATCGTAGCATATATTCCCAATAAAGACAAGAGCAGAGACAGACCGACTAAAATATAAAGATAAATTGGCTTTTTCATCACTTTCTCCTTTTTCAAAAACTTATATGTTATTATACACCGAAAAAGCTCCAAAGGCAAGAGTCCCTCCTATTCTTAGAAACCACTCTTTTAGAAGGGGAACAAAAAACTCTCAAGAAAATGTTCTTGAGAGCTTTGATGGTCATTGGAATTAGTTCTCCAAATGCCATACTTCGTCATTGTATTGTTGGATTGTACGGTCTGCTGAGAAGAAACCAGCTTTTGCGATGTTCACAATGACTTTTTCCATCCAAACATCACGGTCTTCGTAGTCTGCAAGCATTTGCTCTTTGACTTTGATATAGTCTTCCAAGTCAAGTAGAGTCATGAACCAGTCTTTGTTCATTAACTCATTGTAAAGGCGTTCCAAACGTTCTTTCTTACCAACGGCCAGAATAGCATCGCTTACGATGAAGTCCACCAATGGTTTGATTGCTTGACGAGCATAGAATTCGCTAGGCTTGTAAGCTGACTTAGCATAAAGGTCGATAACAGTTTCTGAATCTTCACCAAAGATGTAGATATTGTCTTCGCCAACCAATTCAGCAATTTCCACATTGGCACCGTCCATGGTACCAAGTGTCAAAGCACCGTTAAGCATGAATTTCATGTTACCAGTACCTGAAGCTTCTTTAGAAGCAAGTGAGATTTGCTCAGAAATATCACCAGCTGCAATCAGGAAGCTAGACGCTGTAACATTGTAGTTTTCAACCATAACTACTTGCAGGTGTGGAGCAACTTGAGGATCATTAGCAATCACTTCTGACAAGCAAAGAATGAGGTGGATGATATCTTGAGCAATTGTATAAGCAGGAGCTGCTTTACCACCAAAGAAGACTGTGATTGGACGAGCAGGAATGTTGCCAGCCTTGATATCCAAGTATTTGTGGATGACATACAAAGCATTCATCTGTTGGCGTTTGTACTCGTGCAGACGCTTGATTTGGATGTCAAAGATAGAGTCTGGATTGATTTCTACACCTTGAGCCTCCTTCAAGTGACGAGCCAATTTACGTTTGTTGTGAGACTTGATGTCTTCCAGTTTTTCCTTCACTTCTTGCTTACCAGCAAAGTCAAGTAAGCCTTCCAATTTAGCAGCATCATGGTGCCAGTCACGTCCCAGAAGCTCATCCAAATAGCTAGACAGACGTGGGTTAGCGTGCATGAGCCAGCGACGGAAAGTAATCCCGTTTGTCTTGTTGTTGAATTTTTCTGGATAAATATCGTAGAAAGCCTTCAACTCAGAATTTTTCAGGATTTCTGTATGGAGTGCTGCAACCCCGTTAACACTGTAGCCATAGTGGATATCCATGTGGGCCATGTGTACACGGTCGCTCTCGTCAATGATTTGAACAGCTGGATCTTTGTACTCTGCTTTGACACGACGATCCAATTCTTCAATGATTGGTACCAAGTGAGGAACCACTTCTTGCAAGAATTCAAGAGGCCATTTTTCAAGGGCTTCAGCAAGGATTGTGTGGTTAGTGTAGGCAGTCATGTTACGAACGATTGAGATCGCTTCATCAAGCTCGATACCACGCGCAGTCAAAAGACGGATCAACTCAGGAATAACCAGTGATGGGTGAGTGTCATTGATTTGTACAACTGCGTAGTCTGCAAGATCATGCAAGTTGCTTCCTTTTTCGATCGCTTCGTCGATGATCAATTGCGCACCATTTGAAACCATGAAGTATTGTTGGAAGATACGGAGCAGCTCACCTTGCTTGTCACTATCATCTGGATAGAGGAAGAGGGTCAAGTTGCGAGCGATATCTGTCTTATCAAAGTCAATACCGTCTGTGATGATATCCGCATCCACTGAGTCCAAATCAAAGAGACGAAGACGGTTCTTAGTTTCTGTCTTGTAACCAGGCACATCAATATCATAAAGAGTAGATGTCAGAGTGAAGTGAGCAAATGGCACTTGGTAGCTGCGGCTAGAGCGAACCAACCAGTTTTGCTCAGTCAGCCAGAAGTTAGGAATCGTTGTCTGTTCGTTGTTTTTCAAAACCTGTTGGAAAAGACCAAAGTGGTAGTTCAGTCCTACACCATCACCATTGAGACCAAGTGTTGCAATAGAATCCAAGAAGCAGGCAGCCAGACGGCCCAAGCCTCCGTTACCCAGAGACGGCTCCAACTCAACTTCTTCTACTTCGATCAAGTCCTTACCAGCATCTGCCAGTTCTTGCTTCACATCGTCATAAAGTCCAAGGTTGATCAAGTTGTTAGACAAAAGTTTACCAATCAGGAATTCAGCTGAGATGTAGTAGAGTTTTTTCTTACCAGTATTGACTGGTTTTTGAGCGCTGGCTAATTTAGTGTAGTTCAAAAGAGCCAGATAGAGTTCTTCGTTGCTGCAATCAGCAAGATTTTTTGAATAAGTATTTTTGATATAAGTTTGTAAGTTTGACATGATTACTCCTTTCAAGTCTAGTTAGCTATCCTTTATTTGTTAATTAAATCGGTATTCATACGACGGTAAGTCTTGGTCAAGCTGTAAAGCTCACCTTCGATGATTGGATTCAGCTCTTCAGCCGTCATCCGCCATGCCCAGTTACCGCCAATAGTAGATGGATAGTTCATCCGTGCTGAGCTGTCCAATTCCAGCAGATCCTGCATAGTAGCAATGGCCATAAAGCTGACAGAAGCAAAGATAGTGCGAAGCATAGCATGCGGAACTGTTTCGTATTCTTTACGATTAGTGTACTGAGCCATGTATTCGCGGGTTGGATCATCAATTTCATCACGATACCAGCCAAGAACCGTGTTATTATCATGAGTTCCTGTGTACATAACGGAATTGTTTGGCGCTAAATGTGGGCTGTCAATACTTTCATCATTCGGATTGAAAGCAAATTGAAGAATCTTCATGCCTGGGAATCCAGTGCGTTCACGCAGCTCAATTACTTCATTGGTCATGAAGCCAAGATCCTCTGCAATAATATTGAGTTCACCAAGTGCTTCTTTAACAGCTGCAAAAAGTTTGTAATCAGGACCTTTCACCCATTTACCAGTTGCAGATGTTTCAGAATCAGCTGGTACTTCCCAGTAAGACTCAAAGCCACGGAAGTGGTCAATTCGAACAATATCGTAAATCTTGAAACTTTCGCGCAAACGATCAATCCACCAAACATAGCCGTCACGATCCATTGCTTCCCAGTCATAGATTGGGTTGCCCCAAAGTTGGCCAGTCGCAGAAAACTCATCTGGCGGACATCCAGCAACACAGGTTGGCTTGCCTACTTCGTCTGTTTTGAAGAAATGAGGCTGAGACCAAACATCGCAGCTGTCAGCCGCAACATAAATCGGCATATCTCCAACAATTTCAATATGATGCTTGTTTGCATAGGCTTTGAGTTGTAGCCATTGCTTGAAGAAAAGATACTGAGTCACACGGTGATAAACCAATTTATCTGATAATTCGCTGCGGTAATGAGCCAAACGGTCAACTTCACGACGACGGATAGCCTCATCTGGCCACTCTGTCCAAGCTAGGTTATCAAAATGTTCCTTGATAGCCATATATTCTGCAAAAACTTCCAGCCAAGCTGCATTTTCTTCAGCAAAGCGATAAAAACTGTCAACATCTCCAGTTTCAAGGAAGCGAGCAACCGCTTTTTCCAAAAGCGGACGACGAGCCTCAAAAATTTTTGCATAATCCACTTCTCGAGGATTATCGCCAAAATTAATACCGTGCAGATCTTCTTCGCTCAGTAAACCTTCATTAACTAAAAAGTCCAAGTCAATGAAATGTGTATTTCCAGCAAACGCTGAGAACGACTGATAAGGAGAATCTCCATAACTGGTGGTTCCCAAAGGCAAAATTTGCCAATAGCGTTGCTTAGTTCTAACTAAGAAATCCACAAAATCATAAGCAGACTGACCAAAAGAGCCAATCCCGTATTTACCTGGCAAAGAGGAAATGTGCATCAATACACCACTTTGTCTTGCTTTCATGTTGTCACCTCAAAAAAATTTTCCTGTCGTTCCCTACTTTATTCAGTGAAAACGTTTGCGTCGATTAGATTATAACTTATTTTTTTTAAAGCGCAAGCTTTTTTGATATTTTTTTGTTTTTCACACTAAAAAACTGTATCTATTCTATTATAAATAGGGTGATCACAGACCTTTTTAAAAATTCTTTAATTTTTTTCAAAAAGCTATTGCAAACGTTTACTTTTTGTGTTAAAATTATTTTTAGTCAAGAAAACGTTTGCGCTGAGTAACCGCTTTCTTAGAAATCATTACATTTTTTTATTCTTTAGGAGGAATAATCATGAAAAATAGAGTGTTAAAGAGCGTGGCTGTGTTAGGAACCGTTACTTTAGCTGGTTTACTTTTGGCGGCCTGCGGAAGCAAGTCTTCTAATAAAGATGCTGCTGCAAGCAACGAAATTACAGCTTATGTAGATGAAGGCTACAAGAGCTACATGGAAGAAGTTGCCAAAGCTTATGAAAAAGAAACTGGCACTAAAGTTACAATCAAAACAGGTGACGCCCTTACAGGTCTTGACAACCTTTCACTCGACAACCAATCTGGCAAATCCCCAGATGTTATGATGGCTCCGTACGACCGCGTAGGAAGCCTTGGTGCAGATGGACAACTTTCAGAAGTTGAGCTAGAGAAGGAAGCTAAGACTGATAACACTACTAAATCTCTTGTAACAATTGATGGAACTACTTATGGTGCTCCTGCGGTTATCGAAACTTTGGTAATGTACTACAACAAAGACTTGATCCAAAAAGCTCCAACAACTTTTGCTGAAGTTGAAGAATTGGCAAAAGACAGCAAGTACGCTTTTGAAGGCGAAGAAGGTAAAACATCTGCTTTCCTTGCTGACTGGACAAACTTCTACTATGCTTATGGTCTCCTTTCAGGAAATGGCGCTTATGTCTTTGGTAAAGACGGTACAGATCCTAAAGATATCGGTTTGGCTAACGAAGGTTCTATCAAAGGAATTGAATACGCTAAAACTTGGTATGAAAAATGGCCTAAAGGTATGCAAGATACAGAAGGCGCTTCTAACTTGATCCAAACTCAATTCCAAGGTGGAAAAACTGCTGCAATCATCGACGGACCTTGGAAAGCTGCAGCTCTTAAAGAAGCTAAAGTAAACTACGGCGTAGCAACTATCCCAACACTTCCAAACGGAAAAGAATACAAAGCCTTTGGTGGTGGTAAAGCTTGGGTCATCCCTGCTGGTTCTAAGAACGTTGACGGCGCACAAAAATTCGTTAACTTCCTTGCATCAACTGCACAACAAAAAGCTCTTTACGATGCAACAAACGAAGTTCCTGCGAACACAGAAGCACGTGAATACGCTGTAAGCAAGAAAGATGAATTGACGGACGCAGTTGTTAAACAGTTCAAATCTGCAGAACCAATGCCAAACATCTCTGAAATGAGTACTGTTTGGGATCCAGCTAAGAACATGCTCTTCGATGCTGTAAGCGGCAAGAAAGATGCTAAAACTGCAGCTGAAGATGCTGTTAAATTGATCAAGGAAACAATCGATCAAAAATTTGGTAACTAATAAACAAGCTTAAATAGAGGGGTGGGAATTTTCCCTACCCCTTGTTTGATAGAATAGGGCTTCTACTCTGATTGTTCTCATATTCTAATAAGCAAAACTCGGATTAGGGATTGTATTTGTGCAATTCCTCAATCTTTCTCGTATCTTAAGGAGACTACAATGACAAAAAAAGATCCCAAACAAGCCATGTTGCGCTCCCTCATTCCAGGGTTGGGGCAAATCTATAATGATCAAAAAGCCAAAGGATACATCTTTCTTGGGGTTACTATCGCATTCTTAGCTTATTTTGTAGCTATTGCCCTGCCAGAAATTGAAAATCTCATCACTCTTGGGGAAGTACGCGGTGACAATTCACTCTTCATGCTGATTCGTGGTGCCTTCCATCTCATCCTCGTGATATTTTTCCTGATTTTCTATGGCTTCAATTTGAAAGATGCCCGTACGGTTGCTAGGCAGTGGAATAATGACTACCCTGTTCACACTACCTTAAAGGAAATGACTAACGGAATCTACGAAAATGGCTTCCCTTACTTGCTCATCATTCCTTCCTACCTTGCGATGACCTTTGCAATCATTTTCCCTGTCTTGGTGACACTCTTGATCGCCTTTACAAACTATGATTTCAAACACCTGCCACCAAATAAACTCTTGGATTGGGTTGGCTTTACCAACTTTGCTAACATTTGGCAACTGAGCACCTTCCGTGCTGCCTTTGGTTCTGTCTTGACTTGGACCATCATCTGGGCGTTGGCAGCCTCTACTCTACAAATCGTAGTCGGTATTTTTACTGCTATTATTGCTAACCAGCCATTCATCAAAGGAAAACGGATTTTCGGTGTTATCTTCTTGCTTCCTTGGGCTGTTCCAGCCTTTATCACTATCTTGACCTTCTCAAATATGTTCAACGATAGTATCGGGGCCATCAATACTCAGGTCATCCCGCTTCTCAGCAAAGTTCTTCCTTTCTTGGATGGACATCTGATTCCGTGGAAGACTGATCCGACTTGGACTAAGATTGCCCTTATCATGATGCAAGGTTGGCTTGGATTCCCTTATATCTATGTTTTGACCTTAGGTATTTTGCAGTCCATTCCAAATGACCTTTACGAAGCAGCCTACATCGACGGAGCCAATGCTTGGCAGAAATTCCGTAGCATCACTTTCCCGATGATCTTGGCGGTTGCGGCACCAACTTTGATCAGTCAATACACCTTTAACTTTAATAACTTCTCAATCATCTACCTCTTCAATGCAGGTGGGCCTGGTAGTGTCGGTGGAGGAGCTGGCTCAACCGATATCCTTATCTCTTGGATTTATCGTTTGACTACAGGTACAGCACCGCAGTATTCAATGGCGGCGGCCGTTACCCTCATCATCTCCATCATCGTCATCTCTATCTCTATGATTGCCTTCAAGAAACTACACGCATTTGATATGGAGGATGTATAAGATGAATAGTTCTGTTAAATTTAAACGTTTTATCAACCATAGTTTGACCTATCTCTACCTTGTAGTGCTTTCCATTATCATTCTCTACCCGCTCTTGATTACGATCATGTCTGCTTTCAAGACGGGGAATGTCGTAGCCTTCAAGCTAGACACAGACATCAACTTCAGTCTGGACAACTTCTCTCGTCTCTTCTCAGAGACTCTATATGGTACTTGGTACTTTAATACTATTATCATTGCCGTCTTGACAATGATTGTCCAAACCAGTATAGTGGTACTTGCAGGTTATGCTTACAGCCGTTATAATTTCATCGCAAGAAAGCAAAGTTTGGTCTTCTTCTTGATCATCCAAATGGTGCCAACGATTGCAGCTCTGACCGCCTTCTTCGTTATGGCGCTGATGCTCAACGCCCTCAACCAAAGCTGGTTCCTCATCTTCCTTTATGTAGGTGGTGGTATCCCAATGAATGCTTGGTTGATGAAAGGATACTTCGATACCGTTCCTATGTCTCTAGACGAGTCAGCTAAATTAGACGGCGCTGGTCATTTCAGACGCTTCTGGCAGATTGTCCTGCCTCTCGTTCGTCCAATGATTGCTGTGCAAGCTCTCTGGGCCTTCATGGGACCTTTCGGAGACTACATCCTCTCCAGCTTCCTTCTTCGTGAAAAAGAATTTTATACGGTTGCAGTTGGTCTTCGTACCTTCGTCAGCGATGTCAAGAATCAAAAAATTGCCTTCTTTGCTGCCGGTGCGATTCTCACTGCCCTTCCAATCTGTATTCTCTTCTTCTTCCTGCAAAAGAATTTTGTATCTGGTTTAACAAGTGGTGGAGACAAGGGATAATCTTGTCCCACCCTATTTTTGATTAAAACGCGATTATAGTTATATGGCAGCCAATAATTTACTTATTGGCCACCACCTGATTATAATTTTAGAAAGAGACAGCTATGTTACCTTATCCTTTTAATTATTTTTCGAGCTTGATTGGTTTTAGAAAAACCTTCGCCAATCGTCGCATGCTCAGCTGGTTCCAGCTCATCTTTACCAGTGTCTTTTTGATTTCTCTATCTTTGATTCCTGTGGCGATTCAGACAGCGTCTTTGACGAGCTATGCTCTGGATACCTTTGTTGACAAGGCTTTTGACACTTTGGATGAAGACGTGATGATTGACTTTGACCATCACGCTCAGATGAAAGACCACATACTGACCACTGAAAATCCTGAAGGCATTCATCGCAATGCCGCTGGGACCGTCATTATCGGCCATCACGAGGAGCTAAAATTAGGCAAGGAACTGACGCTTTACTTCGACAAAGAAAATCTCAAAATTACTAAAGAAGGAAAAGAACTGGCCAATATCCGCTACCAAGCCATTGACCAGAAGGCTCTGAAAAGTAAAGAAGCCCTGACCAAAGCGATTTCAGAAGATTGGTTCCAACAAAACCGCTTGGTGATCAGCCTCTTTCTAGTCCTCTCTGCAGGTTTCCTCTTTAGCATCAACTTTGCCTTTCTGGCACTCGGTGCTTCCTTCCTGCTCTATCTGACCAAGAAATCACGGCTATTTTCTTTTAAAACCTTTAAAGAATGCTATCACTTTATCCTCAACTGCTTAGGATTACCAACGATTATCGGCCTTATCTGCGGCTTATTTGGACAAAGCCTGCCTACGATTATCACCGTCCAAAATATCTTGTTTGTTCTTTATTTAGTGATTATTTTTTACAAAACACATTTCCGCGATGAGAATTTCAGAAATTAGGAGGTTATTATGCGCGTTACTATCAAAGAAGTAGCGAAATTAGCAGGTGTGTCTCCCTCAACAGTGACACGCGTCGTACAAAACAAATCAACCATCAGTGAGGAGACTAAAAAGCGCGTCCGCGCTGCTATGAAAGAGCTAGACTATCATCCAAATCTCAACGCCAGAAGTCTGGTCAGTCAGTCAACCCAGGTCATCGGTCTGGTCCTGCCAGATGATTCGGATGGTTTTTACCAAAACCCATTCTTTCCAACTGTCCTACGAGGCATTTCACAAGTCGCTTCGGACTACGACTATGCCATTCAGCTTAGCACTGGGCAGGACGAAAAACATCGCTTAGAAAATATCAAACAAATGATCTTTGGAAAACGCGTAGACGGTTTGATCTTCCTTTATTCTAAGCCCAACGACCCGCTGGTTGAGTTTGCAGCAAGCAATCAATTCCCCTTCCTTATCTTAGGGAAAGCCGTGTTGCCATTTATCTCTCTAGTAGATAATGACAACATCAAGGCTGGCTACGATGCGACTAAATATTTTATTGATCAAGGTTACCGGAAAATTGCATTTCTAGCTGGGAATAAAGAGCTGGTCGTCTCTCAAGACCGTTTTGCAGGCTACAAACAGGCTCTTAAGGAAGCAGCTATTCCTCTGAATGAAAGTCTAGTGAAGTTTTCTTTTGGTTTTTTGTTGGAGGATAGTATCTATAAAAGTATGGAAAAAATTCCAATCAACGAGATTGAAGCATTTGTAACATCCGACAGTATGGCTGCAGAAGGAGCCCTCCAGTATCTCAAAGATAAAGACCAGCAATTACCGATTATCACCTTTGACTCTATCAAACCGCGTATTGATGTAGAGGCGTACATAGATATAAACGCTATCGAACTCGGTAAGGAATCGTTCCGTACCCTTTTTCAAATTATCAAAGACAGTAAAGAAAATAAGCACATTTGTTACCGTCAACTTATCCAACATACTATCATCACCCGTTAAGGAGAAATTATGGCATTTCGCACCTTTCAAGCCTATTTAGATGACGAGAATATCATCACTATTGAATTGGCCAAGACCTTCGACGCCTATTCTATCCATTTCACTCTTGAAGATCATCATGGGTCGAGCCCATTAACGATTAAAAGTATCAACAATCAGGAACAGCGGATTATCTACACTGTCTCAGCCAATGAGCCAATTGACCTGACAAAAATTTATACCATATACGATCAGGACCGGAATCATACGATTCTCCAGTATCGACACATTGTCCAAAAACCAATCTTTGATGAATTATTTGATTATGCTGGTGAAGATTTAGGAGCACATTATAGCAAGGATGCTACTGAATTTAAACTTTGGGCTCCAATTTCTGAAAAAGTTCATCTCCATATCAAATCCAGAGTTTATCCCTTGGAACGTCAGAAAAGAGGGACATGGTACACTCAGGTAGCAGGAGATCTGGAAGGCCAAGCTTACTTCTATCTCCATAAAATAAATGGAAAGTGGGTAGAAGTTCACGATCCTTACGCCCTATCATCCGATGCCAATTCCGGCAATAGTTTTGTTATTGACCAGAATAAAATAAAAAAACCAATCCATCGTGCTAAAACACAGGTGAAACCAACTGATGCCATCATCTATGAAATGAGTGTTCGGGATTTTTCTATGCAAAAGGAAGCCGGTTTTTCCCAACCAGGTAAGTTCAATTCCCTGACTGAATCCCCTGAAATAGATGGTCATTATTTCGGTCTGCAATACCTCCAAGATCTAGGAATTACTCACGTCCAGTTGATGCCTTTGTATGATTTTGGCAGTGTAGATGAGAAACATCCTGAATTAGTCTACAACTGGGGATATGACCCTGTACAGTACAATGTTCCTGATGGGAGCTTTGCCACCAATCCACACGATCCCTATAATCGAATTTTTGAATTGCAACAGGCCATTGAGACCTATCATCGAGCAGATATCAGCGTTATTATGGATGTGGTTTACAATCACGTTTATGATGCCGACAGCTATGCTTTTGAAAAAATTGTTCCCGGATATTTCTATCGCTTAGATGCTATTGGTTTTCGTACAAATGGAACTTTCTGCGGCAATGATGTGGCCAGCGAAAAAGCTATTGTCAGACGTTACATTAAGCAATCCGTTAAGCAGTGGGTCAGTCTCTATGGCTTTGATGGCTTCCGCTTTGACCTCATGGGAATCCTTGATATTCAAACCATGCAAGAAATTGCTCAGGAACTCAAAGCGCTTTATCCAAATATCCATCTGTACGGTGAAGGCTGGCAAATGGACACTGGCTATGACACCGAATTACTAGCCCATCAGTTCAATGCTGAACAACTGCCCGACTATGGTTTCTTTAGCGATAACTTCCGCAATACTATAAAACAAACCATTGCTCAGGGACAGAGGACAGAGGATGAACAATCAGCCAATCAAATGGAAAATATCCTAACAGCGAATATCGGCTTGAGCGGTACACCTCACTTTATCAGTCCTTCTCAGGCTATTAACTACGTAGAGTGCCATGACAACGCAACTGTCTTTGACTATTTCGATCTGCTGAATCCAGAAATCACTCTCAGAAACCGATTGGCCAATTCTCGTTTAGCTCTGCACCTTGTTCTGCTTGCTCAGGGAGTTCCCTTTATCCATAGCGGTCAAGAATTCTTCCGCACCAAAAATTTGATTGACAACAGCTATGATCAACCTGATGAAATCAACAAACTAGACTGGATTCGCTCCCTGCATTATCAGGAAGATATTGAGTTTTTACAAAGGTTGATTGAATTCCGCAAAACCAATCCCCTACTTCACCTTGCTACAAGTAAGGCTATCAGGAAAGCCTGTAAAGTAGAATGGCTCAGCCCTACTCTTGTCGAATATCGTATTCAGCAAGGTAAACAACAAATGACGATTGTCATAAACTTCTCAAATGAAGAAGTCGTATATGATAACCAATACAAGCAAGAATTATTTGTTCAGTATCCGCAGATTGGGTTGAAAAAATCCATTCTTCCATCGGCTAAGTCCTACACTCTTGCTGCCAAACAAGTCATCGTGTTGAAATAATGAAAATACAAAAAGACGTTCTCTTTCCATTCCGAGTTATCCGGATGAGAAAGAAAACGTCTTTTATATTGGAAAAAAGCGCGGTCATTATTTTAATCAAGATAGAAATGATTAAATGTTTTCGATTTGCTGTCAGAAAATAGCCACAAGCATTTTATTCTTCTATAAATTTTCCCAAGATATGTACATTATCAGACACGGAGACAAACGCTGTCGGATCTATCTGATTCATGATGTACTTAAATTCGTTAAACTCTGCACGCGTAATTACTGTAATCAAAACCGCCTTTTGTTCGTGGTTATAGGTTCCCTCAGCTCCATTGATAATGGTTGCTCCACGGTGCAGTTTATTGTGAATCTTATCAATCACTCTTTCCGGATGGCTGGTAATAATCATGGCCTGCATCCGCTTTTGCTTGGTAAAGACCGCATCGGTCACTCGACTGGATACAAAAATTGTAATCATCGAGTAGAGAGCGTATTCCCAACCAAAAGTCAGACCAGCAATCAGCATAATAATCCCATTCACAATCAA
Source organism: Streptococcus sinensis (assembly GCF_000767835.1). Taxonomy (GTDB): domain Bacteria; phylum Bacillota; class Bacilli; order Lactobacillales; family Streptococcaceae; genus Streptococcus; species Streptococcus sinensis. Next base: position 23,165 of record NZ_JPEN01000098.1, read on the forward strand.
GGAAATACTGCCGACATTGCGGCCTGTCCTCTTGCGAATGGTCAAACTGACAATATCTGTGCCTCCGCTCGAAATACTTGACTTGAGAGCAAAGCCAATCCCCGCTCCCATGACGACACCCCCAAAAAGCGCATTGATGATAGGATTGGTCGTCAGCGTCACTTCTGGAACAAACTGAATAAAAAGCGAGCTCATTGAAACTGTGATAAAAGTAAAGACCGTAAATTTATGCCCGATTTGGTACCAAGCCAAAATCATCAGCGGAATATTAATCGCATAAAAGGTAACGGAAACCGGAATAGTGAAACCCAGAAATCGGGTACTGAGAGCAGTAACAATCTGCGCTAGACCTGTTGCTCCGCTTGAGTAAACATGCCCCGGTTGAAAAAAGAAATTAACTGCGACAGCGGATAAAAAACCGTAGAGCACAGAAGCCGAGATCTTTTCAGCATATTTTTCTCTGGAAATACTTCTCAAGACTTGTAGTAATTTAAAATTATAGGCAAATCTACGGATATAAAAGCGAAAGTGTTTATAATACTTAGTCTTTTTCATGAACTTCTACTTGTAAACTTAATTCCTCTAATTGAGCAGGAGCGACTATGCTTGGCGCTTGAGTCATCGGGTCAGAAGCCTTGTTATTCTTAGGAAAAGCAATGACTTCACGAATATTTTCTTCTCCAGCAAGGATCATTACAAAGCGATCCAAACCTAAGGCCAGACCTCCATGCGGTGGGAAACCATAGTCCATCGCTTCTAGGAGGAAACCGAACTGCTCCTGAGCTTCTTCAGCTGAGAAGCCTAAAGCCTTAAACATGCGTTCCTGCAAATCTTTTTGATTGATCCGTAAACTACCGCCACCTAGTTCGTAGCCATTGAGTACGATATCGTAGGCAATGGCCCGCACCTTACTCAAATCTCCTTCCAACTCATGGGCTGTTTGGTCTTCTGGTAGGGTAAATGGATGGTGGGCACTCATGTAGCGGCCTTCTTCTTCAGACCACTCAAACATCGGCCAATCTACCACCCACAAGTAGTTAAACTTAGCAGGGTCAATCAAGCCTAACTCCTTGCCCAGTCGGACACGAAGAGCGCCCAGTGCAGCATTGGCAACCTCCAAAGCATCTGCTACAAAGAGGACCAAATCATTTTCTTCAAGCTGTAAAGTAGCTGTCAATTGGCTTGACAGGTCTGTCAAGAACTTAGCGACAGGGCCAGTCAGCTCTCCGCCAGTGAATTTGATCCAAGCAAGACCCTTGGCTCCATGCTGCTTCGCTTGCTCTGTCAGCTTATCAATATCCTTACGTGAGTATTTATCAGCAGCGTTTTTCACCACAATCGCCTTGACAGCTGGTGCTTCAGAAAAGACTTTAAAATCAATTCCCTTGACAAGATCTGTCAAGTCCTGCAACAACATTTCAAAACGAGTATCTGGCTTGTCACTACCATAAAGAGCCAAAGCGTCATCATATTTCATCTGTGGGAAAGGCAAGGCAACTTCGATGCCCTTGGTTTCCTTCATGACACGGGCGATCAATCCCTCTGTAATATCTTGGATTTCCTGCTCCGATAGGAAAGACGTTTCCAAGTCAACCTGTGTAAACTCTGGCTGACGGTCTCCACGCAAGTCCTCGTCTCGGAAACACTTGACAATCTGGTAATAACGGTCAAAACCAGCATTCATCAAAAGCTGCTTGGTAATCTGTGGGCTTTGAGGCAGGGCATAGAAATGACCTTGGTTAACCCGGCTCGGCACCAAATAATCACGCGCCCCTTCAGGCGTTGACTTGGTCAAAAACGGTGTCTCCACATCGATAAACTCCAGCTCATCCAAATAATTGCGAATGGAATGGGTCACTTTGGCACGCAATTTGAAATTTTCCAGCATTTCTGGGCGACGCAGATCCAAATAACGGTAGCGCAAGCGCGTATCATCGTTGGCTTCAATTCCGTCCTTAATCTCAAAAGGAGTCGTCTTAGCAACATTCAGCACTGTCAGACTTTCTACGTGTAGCTCCACACTTCCTGTAGCCAGCTTGTCATTGGCCTGCTCCCGCGCTGCGACCTTACCTGTCACTTCAATGACAAACTCGCTGCGCAAACTCTCAGCAGTCTTCATAACTTCTGCTGGGACACTCTCAGGATTGATGACCAGCTGCGTAATCCCCTCACGGTCACGCAGATCAATAAAAATCAAGCCTCCCAAATCCCGACGACGAGCAACCCAACCTTTCAAAGTGATTTCCTGACCGACATGCTCACTACGAACACGTCCCGCATACATTGAACGTTTCATTCTTACTCTCCAAAATTTTAATTCTTTTACTATTTTACCACAAAGAGGCAGGGAAAGTGAGCATTTTTCAGAAAAAGACTGCTTTTTCATAAAGTATAAAAATCCGAGCGGATGACTCGGATTAAAGTGTATGTGATAGTCGAAAAAACTATTTTTTATCTTCTTCCTGATAAATAGTCGGCGCCAAACTCTTGACAATCATGGAAGTAAAAAAGCGAAAAACAGCCGCAGCAAGTCCGAAGATGGGCGCTAGGTAACGAAAGAAGAAGTCTCCTCTCACCACATAAGCCAGCAGCCCCGCAATCACAAAGATGGCCAAACCTTGGATAAGAGAGTATAAAACGATTTTTTTCATATTTTTCCTCCGTGTTATAGAAATAGTATAGCATAAATCATCACTGTTGAAAAATTATGAGAAAGGTTGCTTAAGATGTGAAATTTAACCAAGCTAAAACCTTATAAAGTCAGAGAGGCGGATCAAAATACAAAGCCGTGCCATTAAACTATACGAGAGATATAGTGTAGAAAATGGTGCAAAAATGAAACAGAAGAGAAAAAGCAGACCACCTAAATATACTTAAGTGGAAATCACATCATCCATATTCTCAAGAAAGATTGATAACTCCTCTAAGTTCTTTCCGTTTTAATGATATCAAAAATAACTTTAATTCTCATCTATTGGAAGTTGATCTAAATTAGGTGGTTGAGGATTTAAACGTTTCAAGACTAATTCATAAAAAACGATTATTCAACCTATCAGATGAATTTAAAGTAAAATCTTTTGCATTTTTGTTGAAGCATTTGGATATGGAATCGCATTACGAATAACAATCATCATGTCATATTCAGACTGTGTCATTTTTGTCACATGCGTATTCCTTAGTCGATTAAACTCATCCCAAGAAACACCATACTCTTGCAATGTTTGGTCAATAATTACTCGAGTTGATGTTGGACTCGGTGATGGGTCTAATGTCCCTTTCACCTTTGGTACATCTATGCTGACTGCTGGATGACTTTTCAGTTTAGCGAGGGTCATGTCAGCCGTGCTAGCTTTAAGATGCAGGTCTTTCCTACTGCTCAGATGGACACTATCCATATCCAGCTTTGGTAGCTGTTTAGCTTGAAGCGATACATCCAGATTGCCTGCCTGTTTGCTACTAGATGGCAGATCTACTGCCAAGTCTGGTACTCCACTACGGCCAAACTTACCACCAAGATAATTACCTGCCTTACCTACGCCAAAGCCCATGACTTGACCAAGCACTAAGTTCTGAAGCGCAAGGTACTAATCGGAAAGGGTTTCCTTTTCCCATTATACCATATTAAACATTAAGTACAGAAAGGAGGGGAAAGTCTCATTAATAATGAAAAAGAGAAGACAAACGTCTCCTCTATATTCCGCTCTCCTTTTTACTCAGGCAATTCCACCTTCAAGCTCATATCCGTCGGTTGCAAGACCTTCTGAGCAGCAGCTAGGAAGGCTAGACCGTTGTCAGATGGGGAATACTGGAATGTGATATGAATGACTTTTTTATCAAAGTTATCACCGTATCGTGCCACATACTGCTTGCTTTCGAGGAAGTAGATGTAGTTGTTGAGTTTTTCTTGAAGCTTCAACAAATGCTCCTCTTCCAGAGATTCTATCCATTTATTCTCATCAATCAGCAACAACTCTAGATGGTCATCTGAAACACCCATCGCATCTATACTTGTAACGTCTAGTACAATTTTCTCAACTGTTTTAATGGAACCTACTACCTTTGGTGGATTGTAGTATTTTTCCTTGAATTCCTTGAGAATCTTCTCCACCTTTTCTTCATCACACTGTCTGTATAATGGACTACGGTCTAATACATTACATAATCTTTCATAAGTATAAGTACGTTTCTGCTCATCTGATAATTTTGAAATGCTTTCTATAATATTTCTTACCAATTCATCCGCCTCAATGGCAAAGGGAAGATTAGAATATTCAGTTAAAAACCAGTTTTGAATAGAGATATAATCAGTCACCTTATCTAATTTGACTAAGTCAATCGATAAGCTAAAATTTTTCAAGATATCAAAAGTTCTTCTCGCTATATCCCTATCACCTTCTACATACAGAGGGTATAAGCAATATTCCATTAATACGTTAATATCTGTGCTGTCCACTTCATAAGAATCCCGTTGTCGAAAACAATACTTCGCTTCCGTTCCTAGAAAAGCTTCTGCTTCTTTTCCTTCCCTCATCACTTCTAGATAATGTTTGACAAAGTGTTTATAATTTTCTTTATTTTTGAGTTTGTATATCTTCATTTATTTACTCCATTGATTTATTCTAAAAATCCCTTCAACAGAAACAATTTCATTAGTCCCAGGCTTATAGACCTGTGGATTTTTGATTTCATAATAGCCTTGACGTTCAATGGCGGATAGAAACTCATCGTAAGAATGCCCCTTCATATCAATTGACGGCATAAGCAGTTCGCTATTTAGAAATGCTAAATAATCTTTTTATAAATATAGTCTCATTATATCATAAAAAAGAGAGCGTCATTCGCTCTCTTTATCACTCCGGTAATTCTACCTTCAAGCTCATATCAGTCGGTTGTAACACTTTCTGAACCGCTGCGAGAAAGGCCAATCCATTATCAGATGGAGAATACTGGAAGGTAATATGGATGACTTTTTTATCAAAGTTATCGCCGTATCGTGCCACATACTGCTTGCTTTCGAGGAAGTAGATATAGTTGTTAAGTTTTTCTTGAAGTTTCAAAAGATGTTCTTCTTCGGTATCTGGAAGCCAAAGATTGCCATCTATTAATAAAAGTTCCAAGTCTGTATCACTCGTTCCGATTGCATCAATTTCTGAAACATCTAACTGAATAGGGATACTTTTAATCCTACATCTAAACTTTACAATCTCATATAATTCTTCAATAGCATCCTTTTCTCTTTCAAAACTAGCTTTTTCATGTAACTGTTGACGTTCAGTCACCTCATACACTATAAATCTATTTGCACTTAAATCCTGATAATACCCTATCGCAAACTGCTCTAAAACTTTTTTATTTAAGTACACAGTATAATATCTAAGTTTGTTGCTATTAAATTTTAAAAAGTCTAATAATTCCTGTTTTGTCATCAAAATTCCTCCATCATCCCTAAATCTAACATTACATCCCCCCTAAAAGGTGTTACAATCTGTTCAGCACCACCTGACATATCTCCCCATTCTGCTGCTTTCCTATGAACTCCATATTTAATGTCTTCGTATGACATATTTAACTCATTTGAAGTCTTTTCTAAATAAGTTCTATAATCAGCAGAATAACGTGCAAAATCTTTCTGTGATACCTCTTCAATTCCTTCTTCTCTCAAAATCCTATTAAAAGTCTTGATATCACCTTCACTGATAGCATCAATTTTATCAAAATAACTATCGGTTTTAAAGTTACCGTTATGGTAAGCTTTAAGATTTTCAACATATGGAATTGAACGTTGACTGTACGTATATGGTCCTTCGCTAGGAATATCCGAGAAGTTACCTCCTCCCATATGCCCAAATCGGCCCATGTGCCTTCTCATGGAGATTGAGCTGTACCAGATCATCCTTACTGCGTAGGCCAATCGGCACCGCCAAACTCTTATAAGGTGCATTCTTACCCCAGCGCTTAGGAATTTGCAGATCATCGAAGGTCTCTGCCCCATACATCTCCATAAAGGTCACCGTATCAGGAATAGAGCTCTTGAGATTCTGCAAGTGATTGAGCGGTGCCAGCGTTCGGGCAATCCGCTCCTTATCATAATCCTCTGGAAAGTGGTCTAAGCGGAAGTCGGTTTCCTTCAAGACCCCTTCTTCCATGACCAGT
>NZ_JPEN01000031.1 GCF_000767835.1 Streptococcus sinensis
AAAAGCAACGGCAAATCCGTTGCTTTTTTTGTAGCAAAGGGACTATTGTCCCAGACTCTTTTTTAGTCTGTTCGAAGGCGGATTCGCCAGATTCATATTTGGAATTTTAAAAGTCTTGTGTAATTTGTTCCATTCATCAGTGGGGATTTGTGGTAAAATAAGAGTCAGAACATTTATATGAGAATGAGGAAGAGATGTTGAAGAGAAAATTTGATAGCCATTCAATCACGAGAAGATTGTACCTGCTGTTTGGAATCGTAGGGGTATTATTTTTGACCTTGATTGTTCGTCTGGGCTATATGCAAGTTATCAATCAGAAGTTTTATACGGATAAATTGGCTAAGGCTAGCAAAACAAGAATAACAACAAGCTCGGTCCGAGGGCAGATTTATGACGCTGCTGGAAATCCCTTGGTTGAAAATACAACGAAACAAGTAGTAACCTATACACGGGATAATAAAGCCACCGCTGGAGAAATTCGTGAGACAGCTCAAAAATTACTCAATTATGTCACAGTGAGTGATATAGCCGTGACTGACAGACAAGCGGTTGATTATTATCTGGCCGATAAGGATGTCTATCGCGAGGTCGTTGAAAAGCTGCCTAAAAATGAAAAATTTGATACCGATGGCAATCGTTTGGAAGAGTCAAAAATTTATAAGGCAGCAGTAGAAAGTATTGATCCGTCTAAATTGGGTTATACGGATGATGAAAAAAAAGCAATTATGCTGTTCAGCCAAATGAATGCCATTTCAAACTTCTCAACGGGAACTATTCAGACGGATCCATTGTCAACGGAGCAGGTTGCGATTTTAGCTTCAAGTGAAAAAGACCTTCCGGGAATTAGCATTTCAACAAGCTGGGACAGGAAAGTATTGGACACTTCTCTTGCGTCAATCGTGGGGAATATTTCCACAGAGAAAGCCGGTCTGCCGGTAGAAGAGGTAGATGAATATCTTAAGAAGGGCTACTCTCTAAATGATCGAGTGGGGACTTCCTATCTTGAAAAGGAGTATGAATCGACCCTCCAAGGGAAGCGAGCTGTAAAAGAGATTCATCTCAATAAAAACGGCAATATGGAAAGTGTAGAAAAAATTTCAGACGGCAGTAAGGGAGATAATCTGAAGCTGACCATTGATTTATCTTTCCAGCAGGGAGTTGAAGATATCCTTAAAAATGCTTTTAATGCAGAGTTGAGCAGCGGAAATGCGACTTATTCTGAAGGAGTTTATGCCGTTGCTATGGATCCAGATACGGGCTCTATCCTAGCTCTAGCTGGTGTTAAGCACGATTTGGAAACAGGCGATATCTCTGCGGATGCTTTAGGGACCATTACCAACGTTTTTGTCCCTGGATCGGTCGTCAAAGCGGCCACTTTGACTGCTGGTTGGCAGTACGGAGCTATTTCTGGTAATCAATCCTTGGNTTACCTTTGCGGGCTCTGCTCCGATTAATTCTTGGTTTACGTCCTTTGGTTCTCGCTCTATTACGGCGGTTGAGGCGCTGGAGTATTCATCGAATACTTATATGGTTCAGCTTGCTCTGAATATGTTAGGAACTCCCTACACTCCGAATATGGCATTAAGTTCAGATAATCTTGATACCGCGATGGAAAAGCTGCGCTCTGTTTTTGCAGAATATGGCTTAGGGGCATCGACGGGCATCGACTTGCCTAATGAATCAACAGGTTATATTCCAAAAGATTTCACAGTAAGTAATTACATTACCAATGCTTTTGGGCAGTTTGATAACTATACCCCTCTTCAGCTCGCTCAGTATGCTGCGACGGTTGCCAATAACGGGAAACGGGTGGCTCCGCATCTGGTAGAAGGGATTTATGGCAATAATGAGCAAGGCGGATTGGGAGACCTGATTGAGAAAAAGGAAACAAAAGAACTGAATCAGGTGAATATTTCCGCAGAAAATATGGCTCTTTTAAAACAAGGTTTCTATCAGGTAGTGAATGGGGGGAGTGGTTTTACAACTGGCCGTACGATTGCGCAGGGCGCGACGGTCTCCATCAGTGCTAAAACGGGGACGGCTGAAACCTATGTCAATGGTGGCGCATCCGCCATCAACACCAATGTCGTATCCTATGCCCCAAGCGACAGTCCTAAAATAGCTGTGGCTGTAGTCTTTCCACATAATACTGACCTTTCCTCAACGGTCAGCCACAGTATCACTCGTGATATTATCAATCTTTATAACCAACAGCACCCTATGAATTAGAAAGGAAAAGCAGTAAAATTTGCTGATTATTTTATTGCTCAACTATTACCATTATGCTTTATCCAACCCCTATCGCCAAATTGATTGATAGCTTTTCCAAGCTGCCGGGTATTGGCATCAAAACAGCTACCCGCTTGGCCTTTTATACCATCGGGATGAGTGACGATGATGTCAATGAATTTGCCAAAAATCTACTAGCTGCCAAGCGTGAGCTGACTTACTGCTCTATCTGTGGCAATCTGACGGATGATGATCCCTGTGCGATTTGCACGGATCAAACGCGCGATCAGACTGTGATCCTCATCGTTGAGGATAGCCGTGATGTGTCCGCTATGGAAAATATCCAAGAATACCACGGCCTTTATCATGTACTTCACGGCCTCATTTCCCCCATGAATGGTATCGGACCAGATGACATCAACCTCAAGAGCCTTTTGACTCGCTTGATGGACAGCCAAGTGATGGAAGTGATTGTGGCAACCAATGCAACAGCTGACGGAGAAGCGACTTCCATGTATATTTCTCGTGTGCTCAAGCCTGCGGGTATCAAGGTGACTCGTCTGGCCCGCGGACTGGCTGTGGGCGCTGATATCGAATACGCAGATGAAGTAACCTTGCTCCGAGCGATTGAAAATCGGACAGAATTGTAAGATGAAAGAAAGATTTCCTGCTGAAAAACAGCTTTGGAAGTCTTTTTTCTATTCAAAAATGCTGGGAAATATGGTATACTGAAACAGTCTAAAAAGAAGATGGGGCAACCCAAAATGAACTTATAGCTAGAAATGTTAGGATAAGATAATGGTCAAACAAACCTTGATTTTACTATACGGTGGCCGTAGTGCTGAGCGAGAAGTTTCAGTCTTGTCGGCTGAGAGTGTCATGCGAGCTATCAACTATGACAAATTTTCTGTCAAGACTTATTTCATCACAAAAGCTGGCGATTTTATCAAGACGCAGGAATTCACAGAAAAGCCATCTGCAGATGAAAAGCTCATGACCAATGAAACGGTTGATTTTTCACGGCAAGTGAAACCGAGTGATATTTATGAGGAAAATGCAGTTGTCTTTCCTGTTCTGCATGGCCCAATGGGCGAGGATGGCTCTATTCAAGGCTTTCTTGAAGTGCTGCGGCTTCCCTATGTGGGCTGCAATATCTTGTCTTCAAGTGTTGCTATGGACAAAATTACCACCAAACGCATTCTGGAGTCTGCTGGAATCCCGCAGGTGCCTTATGTAGCGGTGATTGAGGGCGAAAATCTGGAAGAAAAAATTGCCGAAATCGAAGAAAAATTGACTTATCCGATTTTTACCAAACCGTCTAATATGGGTTCTAGTGTGGGCATTTCCAAGTCTGATAATCAAGAGGAGTTGCGGACAGCATTGGATTTGGCCTTCAAGTACGATAGCCGTGTCTTGGTTGAGCAGGGAGTCAATGCGCGTGAGATTGAGGTTGGTCTCTTAGGAAATTATGCTGTCAAGAGCACCTTGCCAGGCGAAGTAGTCAAGGATGTAGCTTTCTACGATTACGAGGCCAAGTATATTGACAATAGGATTACCATGGATATTCCTGCAAAAATCTCGGATGAAGTTACTTCAATCATGCGTACGAATGCTGAGACGGCCTTTCGAGCCTTGGGTGGACAGGGATTGGCGCGCTGTGATTTCTTCTATACAGAGGATGGCGACATTTTCCTCAATGAGCTCAATACCATGCCTGGCTTTACCCAATGGTCTATGTATCCTTTACTTTGGGAAAATATGGGGCTACCTTATTCCGATTTGATTGAGAAATTAGTAATTTTGGCTCAGGAAGCCTTCGAAAAACGCGAAGCTCACCTGCTTTAAGAAGATAAAATAGGGAGTGGAAGGCTAAGCTTAGTTTCGTTGAACAGGGCTTTACTTTCACTCTTTCTTTTAGGAGAAGAAATGAAATTAACTTTGCATGAAATCGCTTCTGTATTGGGGGCTAAAAATGATGTGTCAGGTTTTGAAGATGTAGCTTTAAACAAAGCTGAATTTGACAGCCGTTTGATTGAGGTGGGAGATCTTTTTATCCCGCTTAAGGGGGCGCGTGACGGCCATGATTTTATCGTGACAGCTTTTTCTCAAGGTGCTGCAGCTACCTTGTCTGAGCGTCCAGTGGAAGAAGGACCGTATATTTTGGTCGATGATGTGCTGGCGGCTTTTCAGCGCTTGGCTCAATATTATCTGGAAAAGACAGCCGTAGATGTGCTCGCTGTGACGGGCTCCAATGGGAAGACCACAACCAAGGATATGCTGGCTCAGCTGCTGGCTACTAGCTACAAAACCTATAAAACTCAAGGCAACTATAATAATGAAATCGGCCTGCCCTACACGGTGCTCCACATGCCCGACGATACAGAAAAGCTAGTTCTGGAAATGGGGCAAGATCACTTGGGGGATATCCATCTTCTGTCTGAAATTGCTAAGCCGAAAACAGGCATTGTGACCTTGATTGGCGAAGCTCACTTAGAATTTTTCGGAAGCCGTACGGAGATTGCCAAAGGCAAGATGCAGATTGCGGATGGCATGAAGAAAGGTGGTCTGCTCTTGGCTCCGGCTGATAAGATCGTCAATGATTTTCTGCCAGACCAGCAAAAAGTGATTCGCTTTGGTCCCGATGCAGATATTTTCTTGACTCGATTAGAGGAGCGCAAGGACAGCCTGACCTTTGAAGCAAATTTTCTGGAACAGGCTATTGACTTGCCAGTGACTGGCAAATACAATGCGACCAACGCCATGATTGCAGCTTATGTAGCTCTGCAAGAAGGGGTGAGCGAGCCAGCTATCCGCCAGGCTTTTGCCCAGCTAGAACTGACTCGCAATCGAACTGAGTGGAAGAAAGCAGCTAATGGAGCCGATATCCTATCAGATGTCTACAACGCCAATCCAACAGCTATGCGCTTGATTCTTGAGACTTTCTCAACGATTCCAGCCACTCAGGGCGGCCGCAAAGCTGCAGTCTTAGCTGATATGAAGGAGCTGGGAGCTGACTCCAAGCTGATGCATGGAGCCATGATTACCAGTCTTAACCCTGAGATTATTACTGACCTTTTCCTCTATGGAGAGGATATGGAAGCCCTCTATGTCTATGCTCGGGAAATTTATCCACCAAATCGAGTGCACTATTTTGTCAAAAATGCTGACAAGGATCAGTTTGAAGATTTGACCAAGACTGTTACGACTTGGTTGCAATCAGCCGACCAAATCTTGCTCAAGGGCAGTAATTCGATGAAGTTGGATAAACTAGTGGAGGTATTGGAGCATGGAGACAACTGATGTTGCTTTGATTCTCCAGCGACTGCTGGCTATAACGGATACAGGTCTGTCTTTTGCTGCCAGTGAGTTTGATCGAGAACGCTATGCGGATATCAGAGATAATCTAAATCAGCTGCTAAGCGAGACCAGCCATCTGGATCAAGAGGAACTTTCTAACTTGCTCCGACCGACAGATTTTTATGCGACTCCTTTGGTCGATGTCCGAGCTTTTATCGTTCAGCAGGGCAAGATTTGTCTAGTACGAGGACAGCAAGAGGAGACATGGGCTCTGCCAGGTGGTTTCTGCGAAGTTGGTCTTTCCACCAAAGAGAATGTACTAAAAGAAATTCAGGAAGAAACGGGATTTCAAGCTAGCGTAGTACGCTTGCTGGCTGTCTTTGATAGCAATAAATTTCAGCCACAAAGTAAGCAGTATGTCAAGCTCATTTTTGAATGCCAGCTGGAAGAGGGAGATTTTCAGCCCAATTTAGAAATCTCAGAACTGAATTTCTTTGACCCGCAGAATTTGCCTCTTTTATCTGAGAAAAGGATAACAAAAGAGCAGATGCAGCTTCTCTGGGAAATCTATCAGGGCAAACGAGAACAATACTTAGATTAGAACAGTATGCAATATCTAGCCTTGCTGCGCGGTGTCTTGTCGACGGGGCCGAATAGAATACCCAAGATGAGTGAATTGGTAGAGATTTTGGAAGCTTCTGGTTTGCGCAGTGTTTCAACTTATATCCAGTCGGGTAATATCCTTTGCGAAACGGATTTATCCGCTGAGGCTTTAGCCAATCAGATTCACCAAAGCATTTTTCAGCAAATTGGAGCCAACCTGTCGGTTGTTATTAAGAAGAAAGCTGATTTAGATTAGAATTGGTGATTGCTGAAAATCCATTTCCTGCAGCCTGTAATCTTTCCAGGATCCATCTGACCTTTACTAATCATGAGCTTGACAGGCAGAAGTTGGCAAAGATTCAAAGTCTAGCATTTGAGGGCGAGATATTTGAGAGGGGCTCGAGCTGCCTTTATAAGTACTTACCACGAGATGCTGCGAAAAAGAAGCTAAATAATAATTTTTTAGAAAAGAAATTAGGAATCGTTGCTACGACCAGAAAGCTTAGTGTCGTTAAAAATTTATTTATTAGGATGAAAGATTGACAAATGAATTTACTAGATTTTTTTACTAGTCACAAAACAGAACCGCCTATGATGACGCCGTTCGCCTATATTCTGATGATGGTCGGACTGGTGTCTGTCATCTATCTAGCCAGCCGTTTTTTTGAGAGAAAGAAAATGCAGACTTTTTTCAGAATCGCTCAAATTGTGCAATTGGTATTTTTATACGGCTGGTATTGGGCTATTCAGGAGCCTCTATCTGAGAGTCTTCCCTTGTACCATTGCCGGATTGCCATGTTTGCCGTTTTGCTTTTACCAGATAAAGTCCCTTACAAGCAATATTTTGCTTTGTTGGGAGTATTTGGTCCGATCTGCGCGATTCTTTATCCGATTTTGGACCCCTATCCATTTCCGCATGTCACCCTCTTTTCATTTTTCATCGGGCATTTTGCACTTTTGGGCAATTCGATTATTTACCTGATGAAGAACTATGATAGTCTGAGGCTGTCCTATCGTCGCATTGTGGAAATTACTTTTGGCTTAAATTTCTTGATTTTAATTGCAAATATCGCAACCGGCGGGGACTACGGTTTCTTAAAGAATCCTCCTTTGGTGGGAGATCACGGTATGCTTGGTAATTATCTTAATGTATCTTTGGTTTTAGCGACTGCCTTGCTCCTATTTTCCTATTTCTTTAAAGGAATAAGAGAAAAGCAAGCAGAAAGACTGACTTAATAAGAACCTGTATTCATACTTTTGCCAAATCAAGATTGATCTCACTCCTAATCTAGGAAAAATCTTTACGATGCCGGAGTTAATTGAACATGACTGAAGATATGTACTAAAAAGATAAAGCTTCTTGACGTAGTCGTTTTTGTGGAGACTTTTCAAAGCTTGAATGTCTTGCAAAGGAAACTGTTAGCTGAATAAAACAGGTTTTAGAATTAGAAAGGAAACCGGATGCATCATTTTTTGACTACCAACCAAACTGAGCCACCCTTGATTTCCGCTTTGGCCTACTCTTTGATGATGGCGCTGCTTTTACTGTCTATTTATGCGACGATAAAGTACCACAAGAACCCGACTTTTATCAAAAGTATGAAAATCCTTCAGCTGTTTCAGCTGGCAATTCTTTATAGCTGGTATGTAGGTTTTCAGCTTCCCTTGGCAAATAGTTTGCCCTTGTACCATTGCCGTTTGGCCATGTTTGCAGTGGTCTTTCTGCCAGACAAATGGCGTAGCAAGCAGTATTTCGCTCTCTTAGGAGTCAGCGGAGCGCTCTTTGCTTTAGGTTATCCCGTCTTTGACCCCTATGATTTTCCCCACATTACCAGTTTCTCTTTCTTGATTGGGCACTATGCCCTTTTGGTCAACTCCCTACTGTACTTGATGAATCACTATGACAAGACCCAGCTCAAGAAATATATGATTGTCCTCTACACTTTTGGGCTCAATGCTTTCCTTGTTGGCGTCAACCAAATAACGGGGGGCAATTATGGTTTACTCGCTCGACCTCCCTTTATCAGTGAGTACAGCCTTTTAGTAAAATATCTAGATGTGTCAATTATTTTGTCAGCCGCCCTGATACTCTTTGATGCATTATTTAAAAAACGGTGGAAAAAACAGTTAGAACTCATCTAAAATCGAATTATTTCAAATTTACAGCTCCTGTCAAGTTCATTTGGCAGGATTTTTCCTTTATTTTGCCCAATGTCAAAAAAATTTGCTAGATTTTAGGCAAGAAAAGAGTAAAATGAAAGTAGAAAGATGGGAGAAGGGTAATGGAAATTGGCAAAAAATTAAAAAAGCGCGGCAGATGTCTGGCATGACACAGGAAAGTGTCGCAGAAGAACTAAATGTTTCAAGACAAACTATCTCAAATTGGGAAACTGAAAAATTTTATCCGGATATTTTATATGTCTTACAACTAAGCGATTTGTATCAGGTTAGCTTGGACGAATTGTTGAAAGGAGATGAGAGCATGATCCAGCACTTAGAAGATTCGACCAATACTGTCAAGAGTAATCGAAAGATTTTACTGGCCTTTTTATGTAATATTTGTCTATTATTTCTGTTTTTTATTTTTATTATGCCCATCTCTAACAGTTATCTGCTGACCTTGTTGGCAGTAGCGCTAGTCATCAGCACGACTGGCTATATCTTGGTGCAGATTATTCGAAAAATATAGGAGGCATTCTATGTAAAAAGTCAAGAATAATTTTTTAAAATATCAATTATTTTTTACAGAT
>NZ_JPEN01000014.1 GCF_000767835.1 Streptococcus sinensis
TACAACAAAATAGGCTCCATAATCCCTGCGGTGGAGTTACCCACTACAGAAATTATAGAGCCTCTTTTTGTCTCAGCCTCTTCTTTTGTTTAACAAGCTTTCAAAGAATAGAGCTAATTCAAATAATTATCTATATATTTTTGGAAATTAGGATATTTTTGACGATTCATTGCATAAAGCATTTCCCCATATAAGGGATCTCTAGGATCGTCGGGTTCTAAAAGAACAGCAATTTTGAGGTCATTGTCAGGAAAAGCAATAGTGTAGTGATAAGTATCGTTGACAGTGATGGAATAATATTTTGTATTGTCTTCATATCCAGACTTATCAAGAACATAATGAAATTCCTTGTCTCCTAATTTTCCAGTGTTTTCCTCGAAAACTAGGTCAATATTTTCTCCCGCAGAACCCTGAGCTTTCCATTTTCCGCGGTACGTTTCACCTCGGCCGATGCCTAAAATACTACAAGCGCTCAGACAGATAAGGATAAATACAGTAAAAACGAATACTATGGATTTTTTCATTGGAAACCTCCTTGTGTAATCCCTTTTATATTATTCTACCATATTATTTAGAAAGGATGAATCTTTTTATGAAAATCAGGTTTGACCCTTGAATTAGCCATTTTTAAGAAAGTTTGGTATAATATGTGGTATGATTGTAGTGATTTTATGTCGAATCGATTAAAATGATCCATAGGATGCTATTTGCAATAGAAGATGAATTAATGAAATGAGGTTCTAGTTTTTTGTTAGGATGGCTCGTTTCCTCTCAAAATTTTGTGGTGAATAAATGAAAAAAATATTAGTTGTTGATGATGAGAAGCCAATCTCAGATATTATAAAATTTAATATGACCAAAGAAGGTTATGAAGTTCTGACAGCTTTTGATGGTAAGGAAGCGTTAGAAATGTTTGAAGCGGAGCAGCCAGATATTTTGATTCTGGATCTGATGTTGCCAGAAGTTGATGGACTTGAGGTTGCTCGGACCATTCGTAAGACTAGCAATGTCCCGATTATTGTGCTGTCTGCCAAGGATAGTGAATTTGACAAGGTTATTGGTCTTGAAATCGGTGCAGATGATTATGTAACCAAGCCATTTTCAAATCGTGAATTACAGGCGCGGGTTAAGGCTCTTCTTCGCCGTGCAGATTTAATCATTGAGAGTCAAGCAGAAGATAGTGGACCAAATGAATTAAATATTGGGGACTTGCAAATTTTACCTAATGCATTTGTGGCTAAGAAGCATGGAAAAGAGCTGGAGCTGACACATCGGGAGTTCGAATTGCTGCATCACTTAGCAACGCATATTGGTCAAGTGATGACGCGTGAGCATTTACTTGAAACTGTCTGGGGCTATGATTATTTTGGTGATGTCCGGACAGTGGATGTGACCATTCGTCGCCTGCGTGAAAAGATTGAAGATACGCCAAGCCGGCCTGAGTATATCTTGACTCGCCGTGGTGTTGGCTACTATATGAGAAATAATGATTGAAGAAATTAAACAATTTGTAATCTCTGCGGATTTCGTCTTTGCTATCATTATTATCGGCTTCATTGTGGTCGTGGCTCTGCTCTTATTGGAAAATCGCCGTGACAACCAAAAGCTTCTGCAGCTTAATCAGAAAATTAAAGATTTGATTTCTGGTGACTATTCAGAAGTGCTAGACATGCAAGGAAGTCCGGAAATTACAGATATGACCAATAGTATCAATGATTTGTCAGAAGTTATCCGCTTGACACATGAAAATCTTGAGCAGGAAACCAAGCGTCTGTCTAGTATTTTGTCCTACATGACAGACGGGGTGCTTGCCACCAACCGCCGAGGGCAGATTATTACCATTAATGATATGGCGACCAAGCAGTTGGGGGTCAAAAGAAGTGAGGTCCAAAATATGAATATTTTGGATCTGCTTTCAATTTCAGATGAATATAGTCTTCGGGACCTGATNCTGAATTGATTATTGATTCTCAGGATGAGAACGGGGAATATTTGCGCTTACGGGTTCGTTTTGCCTTGATTAGACGGGAATCTGGCTTTATATCAGGTTTGGTGGCGGTCCTGCATGATACGACTGAGCAGGACAAAGAGGAGCGGGAGCGCCGGCTTTTTGTTTCCAATGTTAGCCATGAGTTGCGGACGCCCTTGACCAGTGTGAAATCTTATCTGGAAGCCTTGGACGATGGGGCTCTGTCAGAGCCAATTGCGCCGGACTTTGTCAAGGTCTCACTGACTGAGACTAACCGGATGATGCGGATGGTGACGGATTTGCTCAGCCTGTCGCGGATTGATAATGATACCAGTCATCTGGAAGTGGAGTTGACCAATTTTACAGCCTTTATCACCTTTATCCTGAATCGATTTGATAAGATTAAAAATCAGGACGAGACCAAAAAATATGAGATTATTAGGGATTATCCGATTACACCAATTTGGGTGGAGATTGATACGGACAAGATGACGCAGGTCATTGATAACATCATGAACAATGCTATCAAATATTCACCTGATGGTGGTACCATTACCGTATCTGTGAAAACAACAGATGTACAGCTGATTCTCTCAATTTCAGATGAAGGTCTGGGGATTCCCAAGCAGGATCTGCCGAAGATTTTTGACCGTTTCTATCGAGTGGATAAGGCTCGCAGCCGAGCTCAGGGAGGGACTGGCTTAGGCTTGTCCATTGCCAAAGAAATTATCAAGCAGCATCATGGCTTTATCTGGGCCAAGAGCGAGTACGGTAAGGGATCTACCTTTACCATCGTCCTTCCTTATGATAATGATGCTGTCCGTTTGGATGACTGGGAAAATGAAGAAAATGTAGAAAGTGAAAATGACTAAAGGATTTCAATATAGTATTCTGGCATCGGGATCAAGCGGCAATTGCTTTTATCTGGAAACAGACCAAAAACGCTTGCTCGTCGATGCTGGTCTATCAGGGAAAAAAATTACGAGCCTTTTGAGTGAAATTGACCGCAAACCGGAAGATTTAGATGCCATTTTAGTCACCCATGAGCATAAGGATCACATCCATGGCGTGGGAGTTTTGGCGCGTAAGTACAATCTAGATATTTATGCTAACGAAGCAACCTGGCGGGCTATGGAAAAGGATTTGGGCAAGCTGGATGTTAGCCAAAAGCATATCTTTGAGCTAGGTAAAACCAAGACCTTCGGCGACTTAGATGTCGAAAGTTTTGGGGTTAGCCACGATGCGGCTGCCCCCCAGTTTTATCGCTTTATGAAGGATGACAAGAGTTTTGTCATGCTGACAGATACGGGCTATGTCAGTGACCGTATGGCTGGAGTGATTGAGAATGCGGATGCTTATTTGATTGAGAGCAACCATGATATCGAGATTCTCCGGAGCGGTGCCTATCCGTGGAGTCTGAAACAACGGATCTTGTCTGACTTGGGGCATTTATCTAATGAAGACAGTGCAGAGACCATGATTCGCACACTTGGCAATCGCACCAAGCGTATTTATCTGGGGCATTTGAGTAAGGAAAATAATATCAAGGAGCTGGCTCATATGACCATGGTCAATCAACTGGCTCAAGCTGATTTGCCAGTAGGTCATGATTTCCAGGTCTTCGATACTTCTCCTGATACTGCAACGCCTTTGGTAAATATCTAATCGTCAGTCGCTCAGAAAGTTGGAACACACGGTTCCAACTTTTTTAGGATTGACAAGGATTGCTTTTTATGAGACACTAGTTCTATGTTTTTTAGCCTGTTTTTTATACTAGAAAGGAAGAAAAAGAACGAAAATGACGAACGACTATGAAAACGTATGTGAGGAAACGAAATGCGTCTGATTTATTTTGTGATCGCCTGCCTATCTTTGGCCTTAGGAGTGATAGGGATGTTTTTGCCTGTCTTGCCGACGACCCCATTTTTGCTTTTGTCTATTGCTTGCTTTTCGCGCAGCTCCAAGCGGATTGAGAATTGGCTTTATCACACCAAAATGTATCAAGTCTATGTCGCAGATTTTCGGGAGACGGGTTCGATTGCCAAAGAGCGTAAGAAAAAGATTATCGTGTCCATCTATATCTTGATGGGAATTTCCATTACCTTCGCGCCCATTATTTGGGTGAAAATTTTCTTGTTCGCCCTGACAATCTTTATTACTTATTACCTTTTCAAGGTCATCCCAGATAAATAATAGGCTGAGAATTACCCTAAGAAGACAAGTAAACAAGTGCGTTGGCACTTGTTTTTTGGTATAATGGTAGATAGTTCACAAAGAACATCATTTTAGAAAGGATGGAATTGGACTCATGCTCTGCCTGGACCTAGCATGAAAAAGAAACTATGGAACATTTAAAAGATGCACTGCTGGAGCAGTTTGGACTGGTGTTTGAAGACAGTAGTCTGCTAGAGACCGCTTTTACTCACACCAGCTATGCCAATGAGCACCGCCTCTTAAAAATTTCACACAATGAACGCCTGGAATTTTTAGGAGACGCTGTTCTGCAGCTGATTATTTCTGAGTATTTATATAAAAAATACCCCAAAAGACCAGAAGGAGATTTGTCAAAATTACGCTCCATGATTGTTCGTGAGGAGAGTTTGGCTGGCTTTGCACGGGACTGTCAGTTTGATCATTTCATCAAGCTGGGTCGTGGTGAGGAAAAGTCAGGAGGTCGTAATCGGGATACCATTCTGGGTGACTTATTTGAGGCCTTTTTGGGTGCCCTCCTTTTGGATAAGGATGTGGAGACTGTCAAGGACTTTATTTATCAAGTCATGATTCCCAAGGTGGAAGCGGGTGACTTTGAGCAGGTGACTGACTATAAGACCAAGTTGCAAGAACTCCTGCAGGTTAATGGCGATGTTGAGATTGTCTATCAGGTTACAGATGAGACAGGGCCAGCCCATGCTAAGAACTTTGCTGTGGCTGTGTTGATCAATGGTCAGAAAGCGGGTCAGGGACAAGGCCGTTCTAAGAAACTGGCTGAGCAGGAAGCTGCCAAGGATGCATTTGAAAAGGAAAGTCACTAATGTTTTTAAAGGAAATTGAAATTCAGGGCTTCAAGTCATTTGCAGATAAGACTAAGGTGGTTTTTGACCAGGGTGTGACTGCTGTTGTTGGTCCCAATGGCTCAGGCAAGTCCAATATTACGGAGAGCCTGCGCTGGGCTCTGGGTGAGTCGAGCGTTAAGAGTCTGCGGGGTGGTAAGATGCCGGATGTCATCTTTGCAGGGACGGAGAACCGCAAGCCCCTCAACTATGCTTCGGTCGTCGTTGTTTTGGATAATCAGGACCAGTTTATCAAGCAAGCAGGCAAGGAAATTCGTGTCGAGCGCCATATCTATCGGAGTGGTGATAGCGAGTACAAGATTGACGGTAAAAAAGTTCGTCTCCGCGATGTTCATGACCTTTTCATGGATACAGGGCTAGGACGGGATTCTTTCTCTATCATTTCCCAAGGGAAGGTAGAGGAAATCTTTAACAGCAAACCAGAGGAGCGACGAGCTATCTTTGAAGAGGCGGCTGGAGTGCTCAAATATAAGACTCGTCGCAAGGAAACAGAAAGCAAGCTGGCGCAGACTCAAGACAATCTAGATCGCTTGGAAGATATTATCTACGAGCTGGATAGTCAAGTCAAACCACTGGAAAAGCAGGCTGAGACAGCCAAGCGTTTTTTAGAACTGGATCAAGAGCGTCAGGAACTTTATCTAGATGTCTTGGTGGCTCAAATTAAGTCTAATAAAGCTGATTTGACGGCAGCAGAGGCTGATTTGGAGAGCATCAAGCAGGAGCTAGCAGCCTATTATACGAAACGGGATGAATTGGAGCTTGAAAACCAAGAGATTAAGGTCAAACGGCAGGAAGTGAATCAAAAACTGTCTGATGATCAGGCCAGTCTTTTGGAGCTGACCCGTTTAATCAGTGATTTGGAACGCCAGATAGACCTAGCTAAGTTGGAGTCTAGTCAGGCGGCCAGCAGCCGTTTGGAAAATGAAGAACGCTTGGCTGGGTTGAGAGAAAAAAGCCAGCAGTTGACAGCTGATATTTCCTCCAAGGAAGCTCATCTAGCTGCTTTAGCGGTCCAGTTGACTGAAAATCAAGAGGCCATGAGCCAGTTGGAAGCAGAATTGGCGGACTTTTCAGATGACCCAGACCAGCTGATTGAAAATCTGCGGGATCGTTACGTCAAGCTCATGCAAGAAGAAGCGGAGCTGTCCAATGACTTGACCTCGCTAGAAAATCGTCTGGAGAATGAGCGGAGCCAAGCTGCCAGCAAACAGGCTGAGTTTAACAAACTGCAGGCTGATTTAAAAGCTGGTAGGGAAGAAGAAGCGACTCGACAGGCGGAATTAGAAGAGGCACAGGCTGCTCTCAGAGCCTTGCTAGATCAGTATCAGGAGCAGCAGGGGCAGGTCGAGAAGCTGGCGACTGCTTATCAAAAGGAGCAGACCAGCATGTTTGCCCTGCTGGATGATTTGAAAAATAAAAAAGCCCGTGCAGCCAGTTTAGAAGCTATCCTCAAAAATCACAGCAATTTTTATGCAGGTGTAAAAAGCGTTCTGCAGGAGGCTGATCGTCTGGGTGGTATTGTCGGGGCAGTCAGCGAGAAATTGAGCTTCGATTCTCATTACCAGACCGCTTTGGAAATTGCACTGGGGGCAAGCAGCCAGCATATCATTGTTGAGGACGAGGGAGCAGCGACCAGAGCCATTGATTTTCTTAAGAAAAATCGAGCTGGTCGGGCTACTTTCCTACCTCTGACGACTATCAAAGCTCGTCAACTTCCCGAGCAAAATCAATCCAGAATTGAGGCCAGTCCGGGCTTCCTCGGTATAGCTTCAGAGCTGGTAACCTATGAGCCAAGTTTGGAGAATATTTTCCAAAATCTGCTGGGAACAACCGCTATTTTTGATACAATTGAGCATGCGCGTGCAGCTGCCCGTCAGGTACGTTACCAAGTAAGAATCGTAACGCTGGACGGTACGGAACTGCGCACAGGCGGTTCTTATGCTGGAGGAGCTAATCGCAATAATAACACAATCTTTATCAAGCCTGAACTGGACAGCCTGCTTGGAGAAATGGAGCAGCAGTCTCAGAAGCTGAAAGCTAAGGAGCAGCAAGTCGAAAGCTTGCAGTCTCAGCTATCAGAGGCCAAGCAAGCCTTGGAAGCCATCAAGTCTGAGGGTGAGCAAGCCCGCTTGACAGAGCAAAGAGTCAAGTTGGCCTACGAACAGATTGCAGAGCGGGTTGCAGAACTCAGCCAGCTGGAGCAACTGCAGGAGCAGGACTTGACTAGTCAGTCTGAAACAGTAGGAACGGCTGAAAAGAAAAAAATGGAAGAGCGGCTGTTGGCTATCGAAGCTTCCAAAGTAGCCATTACT
This sequence comes from Streptococcus sinensis, assembly GCF_000767835.1. Taxonomy (GTDB): domain Bacteria; phylum Bacillota; class Bacilli; order Lactobacillales; family Streptococcaceae; genus Streptococcus; species Streptococcus sinensis. The sequence continues at coordinate 7,353 of NZ_JPEN01000014.1, forward strand.
GCTGAAATCGAGCAAGTCAAGTCGAATAAAAACGCTGTTCAGGATCGCTTCGATCAGCTATCGGCTAACCTGTCTGAGCTGAAATTGAAGAGCATGGAGCTGACTTCTAGCCAGCGCTTTGAGAAGAATGATTTGTCACGTTTGCTAGAGGAGAAGGCTGATCTGGACAAGGAAGTCGCTACTTTGCAGCTTTTGATAGAGCAAAAGGAAGAAGCGGTCAGCCAGAAGGTGGATATTTCCGTCTTGGAAGAGCAGCTTAAGACTGCCCAAGAGAAAAAGACAGACTTGGATCAGAGTCTCATCAGACTCAAATTTGAACTGGACGACTTGGAGGGCCAGTCCGAGGATATTCTAGGGCATTTAGACCAAGCCCGTCAGCAAAATGAAAGTCTGATTCGTCGTCAGGCCAAGGCAGAAGCAGAAAAAGAGAAATTTTCAGATGCCTTGCGTCGTCTGCTGACCAATCTGACGGATAATTACCAAATCAGCTTTGAAGAGGCTGATCAAAGAGCGCGTCCTTTGGAAAATCTTGCAGCTGCAGAAGCTCAAGTCAAAGACTTAGAAAAGGCTATTCGTGCTTTGGGACCAGTCAATCTAGAAGCAGTAGAGCAGTTTGAAGAAGTCAGCAGCCGTCTGAACTTCCTCAATAGTCAGCGGGACGATGTCCTCTCGGCTAAAAATCTCCTCTTGGAAACCATCGAAGAGATGAATGATGAGGTCAAAGAACGCTTCAAAACAACTTTTGAAGCCATTCGCGAAAGTTTCAAGCTGACCTTTAGCCAGATGTTTGGTGGCGGTTCAGCTGATCTCATCTTGACAGAAGGCGACCTGCTGACAGCTGGGGTAGAAATTTCAGTTCAGCCTCCAGGCAAGAAAATCCAATCCCTCAATCTCATGAGTGGTGGAGAAAAAGCCCTGTCAGCCTTGGCGCTTCTCTTCTCCATCATCCGCGTTAAGACTATTCCTTTTGTTATCTTGGATGAAGTTGAGGCAGCTCTGGATGAGGCCAATGTTAAGCGCTTTGGAGATTATCTCAATCGCTTTGACAAAGAAAGCCAGTTTATCGTTGTAACCCACCGCAAGGGAACCATGTCTGCAGCGGACTCTATCTATGGAGTGACTATGCAGGAATCAGGAGTTTCCAAGATTGTATCGGTCAAGTTAAAAGATTTAGAAAGTTTGTAATATGAGCATAAAATTAGTAGCAACAGATATGGATGGGACTTTTTTAGATGACAAGGGCCAATTTGATATGGAGCGGCTCAAGAACTTGCTACTCCGGTTTAGAGAAAAGGATATTTACTTTGCTGTTGCCAGTGGTCGCGGCCTCCTCTCACTTGAAAAGCTTTTTGATGAAGTCCGAGGTGACATGATTTTTATCGCAGAAAATGGCAGCCTGGTAGAATTTCGGGGAAAAGACCTATACGAGGCAACCATGCCACGGGAATTTTATCTCAAGGTTTTTGACAAGCTCAAGGAGTCTCCTTTTGTCAATGTCAATGAGTTGCTCCTGACGGGGAAAAAGGGCTGTTATGTCTTAGATACAGTCGAACCATCTTATCTGTCTTTCAGTATGCATTACAATGAAAATATCCAACCAGTTGCTGATTTTAGTGAGATTACAGACGAGATTTTCAAACTTACGACTAATTTCAGTGAAGAAACGGTAGCCGATGGCGAAGCTTGGGTCAATGAAAATGTCGCTGGTGTTAAGGCGATGACAACAGGCTATAAGTCGATTGATATCGTGCTGGACTATGTGGATAAAGGTGTGGCTCTTGTCGAGCTGGCTAAGAAGCTAAATCTAGAGATGAATCAGGTCATGGCTTTTGGTGATAATCTCAATGACCTACATATGATGCAGGTGGTAGGGCACCCGATTGCACCAGAAAATGCGCGGCCAGAAATTTTGGCAGTTGCTAAGGAAGTGATTGGCCACCATGCGGCCCAATCTGTTATGACTTACATGGAGGGCTTGTAATGGCTGATATTAAATTGATTGCTTTGGACTTAGACGGGACTCTGTTGACCTCTGATAAACAGATTTCCGAAGGTAATCTGGCAGCTCTCAAAGCAGCTCAGAAGCAGGGAGTCAAAGTTGTGTTGACCACAGGGCGTCCGCTTAAAGCTATGGAATTTTTCCTGCATGAACTGGGCACCGATGGTCAGGCAAATGAATACACTATTACCTTTAACGGTGGTCTAGTTCAGCGCAATACTGGCGAAATTTTGGATAAAACAGTTTTTTCCTATGATGATGTGGCTAGAATTTATGAAGAGACTGAGAAATTAGGTCTACCTCTGGATGCGATCGATGGTGGCTTGGTTTATCAGATTCAATCAGACCAAGCATCGCTCTATGCGGAGTTTAATCCAGCTTTGAGCTTTGAATCGATTGCTTTTGAAGACCTTTCCAGCCAGGAAACTTACAATAAATGTGTCACAGCATTTGCTCAGGAACCGCTGGATGCAGCTATTCCTCACATTGCGCCCGAACTTTTTGACCAGTATGAGATTTTCAAATCACGGGAAATGTTGCTGGAATGGTCACCGAAAAATGTGCACAAGGCGACTGGTTTGGAGAAATTGATTGCCCATCTAGGAATTGATAGAAGCCAAGTCATGACTTGCGGCGACGAAGCAAATGACCGCTCTATGATTGAATGGGCTGGCTTAGGAGTAGCGATGCAAAATGCAGTTCCTACTGTCAAAGAAGTGGCTAATGTAGTGACTCCTATGACAAATGATGAAGATGCAGTTGCCTGGGCTATTGAAACATATGTAATAAAGGAGGACTAATCGATGGGATTATTTGATCGCCTTTTTGGTCGAAAAAAAGAAGAGCCGGCAATTGAAGAAATTGTCAAAGAAGCTCTGGAAAATCTTGAAGAGAGCGAAGCGAGCACTGAAGAACACCTTTTGAATGAATCATCAGTTATGGATTCGGCAGAACCAAAGGAGAAAAGTGTTGACTCTCAAGAAGAGAAAGTAATTCCGATTTTGGAAACTTCCGAAGCTCCAAAAGGACTTTCTGAGGAAACTGTTCCATCATCTGAGGAATTTTATTCAGAGCTTGAAGAGCGTTTGGCTGAAGATCGGGTTCTCAATGAAGTGCTTGCAGACAAGGCTAAAGTCCTAACGGATGAGGCAGAAGCTGTTACAGAGGATAAAGAATTGACTGAAGCAGCACCTCAGCCTGAAGAAAGTGTAGCTCAGCTTCAAGAGCAAACTAACGCAGAGGATACAAAACCAGTAGAGACTGAAGAAAAACCGAAACCGACTCCTTCTGTTATGGAAAGTTACTACGCAGAAGTGCAACAAAGGATTGCCGAAGCAGCAGCTCATAATCAGGCAATTGAAGAAAAGTCTGAAGCAGTCACTCAGGAAGCTCCACAACCGCAAAAAACAGAAACTACAACATCTGCACCTGAAAGTGTCCAGGATAAATACGACCGTAGTCTCAAGAAAACTCGGACTGGTTTTGGGGCACGACTCAATGCTTTCTTTGCAAATTTCCGCTCGGTTGACGAAGAATTCTTTGAAGAGTTGGAAGAATTATTGATTACCAGTGATGTTGGAGTACAGGTTGCCTCAAGCTTAGCAGAAGATCTTCGTCACGAAGCACGATTGGAAAACGCTAAGAAACCGGATGCCCTTCGGCGAGTGATTATTGAAAAACTGGTCGATATTTATGAGAAAGATGGCCATTTCAATGAGAAAATCAATTTTCAAAATGGCCTAACAGTTATGCTCTTCGTCGGTGTAAATGGAGTAGGGAAGACGACCTCAATCGGTAAATTGGCCTATAAATACACGCAAGAAGGTAAAAAGGTTATGCTGGTGGCAGCAGATACCTTCCGGGCAGGAGCCGTTGCTCAGCTGGCTGAATGGGGCCGCCGAGTGGATGTTCCTGTTGTAACAGGTCCAGAGAAGAGCGATCCTGCCAGTGTCGTTTTTGATGGTTTAGAAAGAGCGAAGTCTGAAAATATTGATGTGCTCATGATTGATACGGCTGGTCGTCTGCAAAATAAAGATAATCTCATGGCAGAGCTGGAGAAAATCGGTCGGATTATTAAACGAGTTGATCCAGCAGCTCCGCATGAAACTTTCTTAGCGTTAGATGCTTCAACTGGTCAGAATGCGCTAGTTCAAGCCAAGGAATTTTCAAAAATTACTCCGGTCACCGGCATTGTCTTGACAAAGATAGACGGAACGGCCCGTGGTGGAGTCGTCTTGGCTATCCGTCAGGAATTAGATATCCCGGTTAAGTTGATTGGTTTCGGTGAAAAAATTGATGATATCGGTGAGTTTAATTCTGAGAACTTCATGAAAGGGCTTTTGGAAGGCCTGATTTAGAACTGCCCATACTGAAAATAGGCTCTATAAGGTCTTACCAAGCGAGATCTATTTATTTAAAACGGTCTATATTTTGTTATTCTTGGGAATTTTTGGCATACTCATAATAAAAAAGCGGACAAATTTATTTTTTGTTCGCTTTCTCTATGATTAAATAGTTTTAATTTAGAAAATGTTATAAACCGTAATTATAGTCATCATCATGCATGGCTTCAACTTCACCAAGAAGGTAACCATTTCCGACTTGAGAGAAGAAGTCGTGGTTAGATGTTCCTGTTGAGATTCCGTTCATGACGATTGGGTTGACATCGTCCGCTGAATCTGGGAAGAGTGGATCTTGTCCTAGGTTCATGAGAGCCTTATTGGCATTGTAACGAAGGAAGGTTTTGACTTCTTCGGTCCAACCAACACCGTCATAGAGGCTTTCTGTATAGCCTTCTTCGTTTTCGTAGAGGGTGTAGAGCAAGTCGTACATCCATTCTTTAAGTTTTTCCTGCTCTTCTTCAGGCAATTCATTGAAACCAAGTTGGAATTTGTAACCAATGTAAGTTCCGTGAACAGATTCATCACGGATGATTAGTTTGATAATTTCCGCAACGTTGGCCAGTTTGTTGTTACCGAGATAGTAGAGTGGCGTAAAGAAACCAGAATAGAAGAGGAAGGTTTCAAGGAAAACGCTGGCAACTTTCTTTTCAAGGGGGCTACCATTGAGGTAGATTTCATTGATAATTTCAGCTTTTCTTTGCAGGTAGGGGTTAGTGTTAGTCCATTCAAAGATTTCTTCGATTTCAGCCTTGGTATTCAAGGTAGAAAAGATAGAAGAATAAGATTTTGCGTGGACAGATTCCATAAATTGAATGTTATTGAAAACAGCTTCCTCATGCGGTGTACGGATGTCTGAGCGAAGAGCCTGTACACCAGTTTCAGATTGCATGGTATCAAGAAGGGTCAACCCACCAAAGACTTTTCCTACCAAGTCTTTTTCTTTGTTTGATAGTTTTCTCCAGTCGTCTAGGTCATTTGACAAGGGGATACGAGTATCGAGCCAGAATTGCTCCGTCAGCTTTTCCCAAGTTGATTTGTCAATGACATCTTCGATGGCATTCCAGTTTATGGCTTTGTAGTAAGTTTCCATGATAATCTCGCTTTAAATTTTTAATACTTGCTTATGTCGTTGAAGGAAACGATTTCCTTCAGTAACATTGCGATAGGCGTTTTCAAAAATTGTTTATTTGGTTGAATTTGAGTGACCTAGTTTGGCAATTCGGTACTTGCTAAATCACACAGCTTTCACACTGATTTGCCCCAACTTCGCCGCCATCGTCAGTAAAGGTACGGACGTAGTAGATGGACTTGATTCCCTTGTTGAAGGCGTAGTTACGCAGGATAGAAAGGTCGCGGGTTGTTTGCTTGCTTTCTTTTTTCCACTCGTAGAGGCCTTTTGGAATGTCACTACGCATGAAGAGTGTGAGTGAAAGTCCTTGGTCCACGTGCTCAGTTGCAGCTGCGTAGACATCAATAACCTTGCGCATGTCCATGTCGTAGGCAGAAGTATAGTAAGGAATGGTTTCAGTTGACAGACCGGCCGCAGGATAGTAAATCTTACCGATTTTCTTTTCCTGACGTTCTTCGATCCGTTGGGTAATTGGGTGAATTGAAGCAGAAACATCGTTGATGTAGCTGATAGAACCATTTGGTGCAACAGCTAGGCGGTTTTGATGGTAAAGTCCATCTGCTTGAACCTTTTCACGAAGTTCAGCCCAGTCAGCAGCACTTGGAATAAAGACATCTTTGAAGAGCTCTTTGACACGGTCTGATTTTGGAACAAATTCGCCTGTCACATACTTATCAAAGTAAGTGCCGTTGGCATAGTCAGATTTTTCAAAGTTATGGAAGGTCACACCGCGCTCGCGAGCGATATTGTTAGATTCAACCAAGGTCCAGTAGTTCATGAGCATAAAGTAGATGCTGGTGAACTCGACAGCTTCTGCTGATCCATAGTCGATCAATTGCTGCGCCAAATAGCTGTGCAGTCCCATAGCTCCCAGACCAAAGGTATGTGCCAGACTATTACCATTGTCAATAGAAGGCACAGCTGTGATGTGTGAGCTGTCAGTGACAAAGGTCAAAGCGCGTGTCATGGTTCGGATAGACTTTCCGAAGTCAGGGGAAGTCATCATGTTGACAACGTTAGTAGAGCCCAAGTTACATGATACGTCTGTTCCCAGATGGAGATACTCTTGGGCGTCATTCAAAAGGCTAGGCTCTTGCACCTGCAGGATTTCTGAGCAAAGGTTACTCATGATGATTTTGCCGTCGATTGGATTTGAACGGTTGGCAGTGTCGATATTCACAACATAAGGATAGCCAGACTCTTGCTGGAGTTTAGAAATTTCTGTTTCCAAATCACGGGCCTTGATCTTGGTCTTAATGATCTTTGGATTAGCAACCAATTCGTCGTATTTCTCTGTGATGTCGATATAGGCAAATGGCACTCCGTACTCGCGTTCAACAGAATACGGGCTGAAGAGGTACATTTCTTCATTCTTACGCGCTAATTCGTAGAACTTATCCGGAATGACGACTCCGAGCGAGAGGGTTTTAACCCGAACTTTTTCGTCAGCATTTTCTTTTTTAGTAGAAAGGAAGGCGATGATATCTGGGTGAAAGACGTTGAGGTAGACGACCCCTGCTCCTTGACGTTGCCCAAGCTGGTTTGAGTAAGAGAAGCTGTCCTCAAAGAGTTTCATAACAGGCACAACGCCAGACGCAGCTCCCTCATAACCCTTGATAGGGGCGCCAGCTTCCCGCAGATTGCTGAGGGAAATACCGACCCCGCCTCCGATACGAGACAATTGCAGGGCAGAGTTGATGGAGCGGCCGATTGAGTTCATATCGTCTGTCGCTTGGATGAGAAAGCAAGAAACCAATTCACCGCGACGAGCCCGACCCGCATTGAGGAAGCTCGGTGTAGCCGGTTGGTAGCGCTGATGGATGATTTCATTGGCAATGTCCTTGGCAATAGCTTCGTCTCCGTTGGCAAAGTAGAGGGCGTTAAAAAGTACGCGGTCTTCCATACTTTCTAGATAGTACTCACCGTCGTTGGTTTTCAGCGCATACTGGTTGTAGAACTTATAAGCTGCCATGAAAGATTTGAACTTAAAATCTTGAGCATGGATAAAAGCAGCTAACTCTTCAATATATTCAGGAGAATAGAGCTGGATAAATTCTTTTTCCAAGTAATTTTCTTCAATTAAATACTGAATTTTTTCAGTAATAGAAGCAAACTTCATCGTGTTTGGTTCAACATTTTCTTTAAAGAAAGCATCCAAGGCTTCTTTGTCTTTGTGAAGCAGGATTTGCCCATTGACTGGACGATTGATTTCATTATTTAGACGGAAGTAAGTCACATCTTCTAAGTGTTTGAGTCCCATAATTTTCCTTTTTCTAAAATGTTTTTTGCTCTTACAAAATAAAGGGCCCCTACGAATGATAGGAGCGGCAATCAAGCTCTAAATACTAACGAGATTATGATAATTTTTTAAGTTTACCAGGCTGGAAACCAGAAAACGCTTCAGTTGGTGTTTGGATAACAGGCGCTGCATTAAAACCAAGACTTTTGACATGGTCGATGTATTCTGGTTGCTCATCAAGGTTGATTTCGCGATATTCCACATGGTTGGTATCAAGAAAACGCTTGGTCATCTTGCATTGGACACAATCGTTTTTGGAGTAAATAGTCACCATTATAATGATTCCTCTATGCTTTCATTTTCTTAAATTTTAATCTGAACCTAGTATATCTAAAAGCGAATGGGATGTCAACAGTTTTGAACTAAATATTGTGCATGCTTTTATTATTCATCAAATCCGAATACAAGATATAGTGTTTTTGGAAGAAGGTTGGAAATTATGCAAAATAGAAAAAGCATTGTCTCGAAAGTAAAAGCAGAGCTACAGAGAAAGCGTCTGATTGAACTTATTCTTCAAAAATGGTGTTTAGAACTACCGTTCAGTGAGAAGACAAACAGAAAGTATAGAGAGTGAACAGACTAGAAATACAGAAAGGATAAGTCTAAGAAACAATATAATAAGAGGTGTTTTCAAAAAAATAGAAATAATTTGTAAGCGCGCCATAAAATTCTTGAAAAAGATTTCAAAAGATGTTATAATACCAAGTTGTAAGGGTTATCACAATAACTCAAAAAGAATTATTTAAAGGAGAGTCTAACTATGGCTTCTAAAGATTTCCACATTGTGGCAGAAACAGGTATTCATGCACGCCCAGCAACCTTGTTGGTGCAAACTGCTAGCAAATTTGCTTCAGACATTACGCTTGAATACAAAGGCAAATCAGTAAACCTTAAATCAATTATGGGTGTTATGAGCCTTGGTGTTGGTCAAGGTGCAGACGTAGTTATCTCAGCTGAAGGTGCAGATGCAGACGATGCAATTGCAGCTATCACAGAAACAATGGAAAAAGAAGGATTGGCTTAATATGACAGAAATGCTTAAAGGAATTGCAGCATCTGACGGTGTTGCCGTTGCTAAGGCATATCTATTAGTTCAACCGGATTTGTCATTTGAGACTGTTTCAGTCGAAGATACGAATGCAGAAGAGGCTCGTTTGGATGCAGCTTTAGAAGCGTCTCAAAACGAGCTTTCTGTTATCCGTGAGAAAGCAGTAGATAGCCTTGGTGAGGAAGCAGCTCAAGTATTTGATGCTCACTTAATGGTACTCTCTGACCCTGAAATGGTTGGTCAAATCAAAGAGACAATTCGTGCTAAGAAGACCAATGCAGAAGCTGGTCTGAAAGAAGTCACAGACATGTTTATCACTCTCTTTGAAAATATGGAAGATAACCCATACATGCAAGAGCGTGCTGCGGATATCCGCGATGTAACCAAACGTGTTCTGGCAAATCTTTTAGGTAAGAAGTTGCCAAATCCGGCTTCTATCAATGAAGAATCAGTCGTGATTGCTCATGACCTGACTCCTTCTGATACAGCACAATTGGACAAGAAATTTGTTAAAGCTTTTGTAACCAATATTGGCGGACGGACAAGTCACTCTGCTATTATGGCGCGTACGCTTGAAATCGCAGCAGTATTGGGAACCAATAATATTACTGAACTTGTAAAAGATGGGGATATCATTGCAGCTAATGGTATCACCGGTGAAGTTATCATCAACCCAACTGACGAGCAAGCAGCAGAATTCAATGCAGCTGGTGAAGCTTATGCTAAACAAAAAGCGGAATGGGCTCTCTTGAAAGATGCTCAAACAGTGACTGCCGATGGCAAACACTTTGAACTTGCAGCTAACATCGGTACACCGAAAGATGTTGAAGGTGTCAATGCGAATGGCGCTGAAGCCGTAGGTCTTTACCGTACAGAATTCCTTTATATGGATTCACAAGACTTCCCAACAGAAGACGAGCAATACGAAGCTTATAAGGCTGTATTGGAAGGCATGAACGGCAAGCCAGTTGTTGTCCGTACCATGGATATCGGTGGAGATAAGGAACTTCCTTACTTCGATATGCCGCACGAAATGAACCCATTCCTTGGTTTCCGTGCTTTGCGTATCTCTATCTCTGAAACTGGTGACGCTATGTTCCGTACACAAATCCGCGCCCTCTTGCGCGCTTCTGTACATGGACAATTGCGTATCATGTTCCCAATGGTTGCTCTTTTGACAGAATTCCGCAAGGCTAAAGCAGTTTACGAAGAAGAAAAAGCTAAATTGCAAGCTGAAGGCATTGCTGTAGCTGACAATATTCAAGTAGGTATCATGATTGAAATTCCAGCAGCAGCGATGTTGGCTGATCAATTTGCCAAAGAAGTTGACTTCTTCTCTATCGGTACCAATGACCTAATCCAATACACAATGGCAGCTGACCGTATGAACGAACAAGTTTCATACCTCTACCAACCATATAACCCATCTATCCTGCGCTTGATTAACAACGTTATCAAAGCTGCTCATGCTGAAGGTAAGTGGGCAGGTATGTGTGGAGAAATGGCTGGCGACCAAACAGCTGTGCCACTTCTTGTCGGCATGGGCTTGGATGAGTTCTCTATGAGTGCGACTTCTGTCCTTCGGACACGTAGCCTTATGAAGAAATTGGATACTGTGAAGATGCAAGAACTTGCACAGCGCACTTTGACTGAGTGTGCAACAATGGAAGAAGTTCTTGAACTTGAAAAAGAATATCTTGATTTTGATTAATAAAAGAAGAGCGTAAATAGCTCTTCTTTTTTCTTTAAAGTTGCATAAACAAGGAGCAATGATTCAAATTGTAAAAATTTTCTATAAATTTACAGTTTTTGCTTGAAATTTTCTGATAATTTGCTAAAATATAAAACAATAACTTTGATGGAGGGGAATTTTGATGCAATATAAAAATTATATTAATGGAGAATGGAGAAGTTCCGAAAAGGAAATTACTATTAGTTCTCCAATCAACAATGAAATCCTCGGAACAATTCCTGCCATGACTCAGGCAGAAGTTGATTATGCTATGGCGCAAGCGCGTGCTGCTCTTCCTGCTTGGCGTGCTCTTTCAGCGGTAGAACGTGCAGCATATTTGCATAAAGTTGCCAATATTTTAGAGCGCGATCAAGAAAAAATTGGCGAAATTCTTGCAAAAGAAGTTGCAAAGGGAATTAAAGCCGCTATTGGCGAGGTAGTTCGTACAGCGGATCTTATTCGCTATGCAGCAGAAGAAGGAATCCGTGTTCATGGTCAGGTGCTGGAAGGTGGTGGCTTTGAGGCAATCAGTAAGAAGAAGCTAGCTGTTGTCCGTCGTGAACCTGTTGGTGTTGTTTTAGCGATTGCGCCCTTTAACTATCCGGTCAACCTTTCGGGCTCAAAAATTGCTCCAGCTCTGATTGGTGGAAATGTTGTCATGTTTAAACCACCAACACAAGGATCAATTTCTGGTCTTCTTTTAGCACAAGCTTTTGCGGAAGCTGGTCTTCCTGCTGGTGTTTTCAATACCATCACTGGGCGTGGATCAGAAATCGGCGATTACATTATTGAACATAAAGAAGTTAACTATATCAACTTTACGGGGTCAACTCCTATTGGGGAACGGATTGGTCAACTGGCGGGCATGCGGCCGGTTATGCTAGAATTAGGTGGTAAGGATGCAGCGGTAGTTCTGGAAGATGCAGATCTTGAACGTGCAGCCAAACAAATCGTTGGTGGAGCTTATAGTTACTCTGGTCAACGCTGTACAGCCATTAAACGTGTCATTGTCATGGAGAGCGTAGCAGATAAATTGGCAGCGCTGCTTCAGGCAGAGGTAGAGAAATTGACGGTTGGTGATCCGTTTGATAATGCGGACATCACACCGGTCATTGATAATGCATCGGCTGATTTCATCTGGGGCTTGATTGAAGACGCTCAGGAAAAAGGAGCGTCAGCCTTGACAGAAATCAAACGTGAAGCAAATTTGATTTGGCCTGTCTTGTTTGACAACGTTACACTTGATATGAGATTAGCTTGGGAAGAACCTTTTGGTCCAGTTCTTCCGATTATTCGCGTGGCTTCCGTAGAAGAAGCTATCGAAATCTGTAATCAGTCTGAATTCGGTCTTCAATCTTCAGTGTTTACAAATGATTTCCCTAAAGCATTTGAAATTGCTGAAAAATTAGAAGTGGGTACGGTGCACATTAATAATAAGACTCAGCGGGGTCCAGATAATTTCCCATTCCTTGGTGTGAAAGGTTCTGGCGCGGGGGTACAAGGTATCCGATACAGTATCGAAGCAATGACACAAGTGAAATCCATCGTGTTTGATGTGAAATAAAGAAGAAAGGCGGCTTTGTGCGGCCTTTTTATGTATGTGAAAGCTAATGTTTAACAAAAATGGTTTCGAAAGAAATATGTAAATTTACATATTGGTCTATATCATTATGAAAGTTTTCAAGAATTTGTAGAACATATTTTTAGCGGAAAAGGAATGAGAAGGTGATTTTGTGTCGAAAGGGAGGCAATTTCCTTGCACTTTCCCCCTATTTTTCCTTAATGTTCGATTTTTGTAATTTTCCGTAATGATTTTTGAAATTTACTTGAAAAAGAAGTAGAAATAAGGTAGAATGGTAGTGTAGAAAACGCTTACAAATAGGAGGGCGATTGCATGGATAAAAACGAAGCTTTGAGAACCTTTACGACAGGTGAAAACTTTCATCTACAGCATTATTTAGGGGTTCATCAGGAAGAAATTGATGGAAAGCTGGGATATACTTTTCGTGTTTGGGCACCAAATGCTCAGAGTGTTCATTTGATAGGTGATTTCACCAATTGGTATGAAGGCCAGATTCCAATGATTCGCAATGAAGCAGGGGTTTGGGAAGTCTTCACTGAATTGCCTAAAGAAGGAGATATTTACAAGTATAATGTCAAGCGCAGCAGTGGACAAGAGATTTTAAAAGTGGATCCACTGGCGATTTATTTTGAAGAGCGTCCTGGTACAGGGGCAGTTATTCATACGATTCCTGAAAAGAACTGGAAAGATGGCTTGTGGCTAGCCAGAAGAAAACGTTGGGGATTCTTCTCGCGTCCAGTCAATATTTATGAAGTTCATGCAGGTTCTTGGAAGAGAAATGATGATGGAAAACCCTATAGTTTTGCTCAACTAAAAGAAGAACTCATTCCTTACCTTGTTAAGATGAACTATACGCATGTGGAGTTCATGCCACTAATGGCTCACCCGCTCGGTCTCAGTTGGGGTTATCAGTTGATGGGCTACTTTGCTTTTGAGCATACCTATGGGACACCAGAGGAATTCCAAGACTTTGTTGAAGAGTGCCACATCAATAATATTGGGGTTATTGTAGACTGGGTTCCTGGTCACTTTACCATCAACGATGATGCCTTGGCCTACTATGATGGGACTCCGACATTTGAGTATCAGGATCATGATAGAGCGCATAACTATGGTTGGGGAGCACTGAATTTTGACTTGGGTAAGAATCAAGTACAGTCCTTCCTGATTTCAAGTATTAAATTCTGGATTGACTTCTACCACTTAGATGGGGTTCGAGTTGATGCAGTAAGTAATATGCTTTACCTTGACTACGATAGCGGTCCATGGCAGCCAAATAAGGACGGCGGCAACCGCAATTATGAAGGCTACTATTTCTTGCAGCGGCTCAATACCGTCATCAAGTTGGCCCATCCGGATGTTATGATGATCGCAGAGGAAAGCTCCAGCAATACCAAGATTACTGGAATGCGTGAGTTAGGCGGTCTAGGATTCGACTACAAGTGGAATATGGGATGGATGAATGACATCCTGCGTTTCTACGAAGAAGATCCAATTTATCGCAAATACGACTTTAACTTAGTCACTTTCAGCTTTATGTATGTCTTCTCAGAAAACTTCTTGCTGCCATTCTCCCATGACGAAGTGGTGCATGGTAAGAAGAGTCTGATGCATAAGATGTGGGGTGACCGTTATAATCAATTTGCGGGACTTCGTAATCTGCTGACTTATCAAATCTGTCACCCAGGTAAGAAACTGCTCTTTATGGGTGGAGAATTTGGTCAATTCCTAGAATGGAAATCAGAGGAACAGCTAGAATGGTCAAATCTTGATGATAGGCTCAATAAGCAAATGCAAGATTTCACATCTGCACTGAATCTGTTCTATAAAGAAAATCGTCCGCTTTGGGAAAATGATGTAAGCTACGATGGTATCGAAATCATTGATGCGGACAATACTGATCAAAGTGTCCTTTCCTTTATCCGTAAGACGGCTAAAGGAGAGATGTTAATCTGTGTATTCAATATGGCGCCTGTAGAGCGAAAAGACTTTACGATTGGTGTTCCAGTTGCAGCCATTTATGAAGAAGTATGGAATACCGAATTAGAAGAATGGGGTGGTGTTTGGAAAGAACATAACGAAACAGTTCAGTCTCAAGAGGGACTATGGAAAGATTATCCGCAGACCTTGACCTTTACGCTGCCAGCTTTGGGAGCAAGTATTTGGAAGATCAAGCGTCGTGTGAATGTTCGTAAAAATGTTAATAAAAATTCCACAAAGGAGTAGGATATGAAGAATGAAATGCTAGCTTTGATTCTTGCCGGAGGGCAAGGAACTCGTCTTGGAAAACTCACACAGAGTATTGCAAAACCAGCAGTACAGTTCGGCGGACGTTATCGTATTATTGATTTCGCGCTCTCTAACTGTGCCAACTCTGGTATTCATAATGTAGGCGTGATTACGCAGTACCAACCACTCGCTCTGAACAGTCACATTGGGAATGGTTCAAGCTGGGGACTTGATGGTATCAACACAGGCGTGTCCATTCTTCAACCTTATTCAGCAAGTGAAGGAAATCGTTGGTTCGAAGGTACCAGTCACGCTATTTTCCAAAATATCGACTATATCGACAGTATCAATCCAGAATATGTATTAATCCTTTCTGGAGACCATATTTACAAGATGGACTATGATGACATGCTTCAATCTCACAAGGATAACAGTGCTAGCTTGACGGTTGCTGTCTTGGATGTTCCTCTCAAAGAAGCGAGTCGTTTTGGTATCATGAATACCGATGCCAATAATCGAATTGTTGAATTTGAAGAAAAACCGGCTGAACCTAAGTCTACCAAAGCTTCTATGGGGATTTATATTTTCGATTGGAAACGTCTGCGCAATATGCTAGTTGCTGCTGAAAAGAGCAATGTGGATATGTCTGACTTTGGTAAAAATGTTATTCCTAACTATCTTGAGTCAGGCGAAAGCGTCTACGCTTATGAATTCAAAGGCTACTGGAAAGACGTGGGTACGATTGAATCACTTTGGGAAGCCAATATGGAATACATTGATCCGCACAATGCTTTAGACAGCCGTGATCGTCAATGGAAAATTTACTCACGCAACTTGATTTCACCGCCAAACTTCTTTGGAGAAAATGCTCATGTTGAAGATTCCTTGGTTGTTGATGGATGTTTTGTTGATGGAACAGTGAAACATTCAATCCTTTCTACGGAAGCTCAAGTTCGTAAGGATGCCGTAGTTGAAGATTCCGTTATCATGAGTGGAGCAATCATTGGACAAGGTGCTAAGATTAAACGTGCTATCATTGGTGAAGGAGCAATTATTTCTGATGGCGTAGAAATTGATGGAACGGATGAAGTCCAAGTTGTCGGATACAATGAAAAAGTGGGGGTACCAACAGATGAAGATTGATAAATATTCAGCGATTTTAGGAAATACAGTAGGTTTCCATGATATGTCAACTTTGACAGAACAGCGTCCAGTTGCAACTTTGCCATTCGGCGGAAAATATCGTTTGATTGACTTCCCCCTTTCTAGCCTTGCTAATGCTGGTGTTCGTAGCGTCTTTGGTATCTTCCAGCAAGACAATATTAGCTCTGTATTTGACCACATTCGTTCTGGTCGTGAGTGGGGCCTTTCTACTCTTTTGAGTCACTACTACCTTGGGATTTACAATACTCGTGTAGAAAGTAGCACAGTTGGGAAAGAATATTATGAGCAGTTATTGACTTACTTAAAACGCTCAGGCTCTAATCAGACTGTAGCGCTCAACTGTGATGTTTTGACGAATATTGATTTAAACCAAGTGTTCCATCTTCATAATACAACTGAACAGCCAATTACAGTTGTTTATAAAAAATTGCCAAAAGAAGAAGTGTCTGAGGTGAACTCAGTGTTTGAAATTGATGATACCGATCATGTGAGAAGTCATCAGTTATTTGATGCTCGAGTAGAGGGTGAAGTGTTCAATATGTCAACAGACATCTTTGTAGCAGATACCCCATGGTTGATTGAAAAATTAGAAGAAGAAGCTAAGAAAGAATATCCTCAAAAATTACGTTATGTTCTTCGTGACTTGGCAGCGCAAGAAGGAGCCTTTGCTTATGAATATACTGGCTATCTGATTAATATTCACTCTGTAGAAGCTTACTACAGGGCTAATATTGACATGCTAGACTCACAAAAATTCTATTCACTCTTCTCACCAAATCAAAAGATTTACACTAAAGTGAAGAATGAAGAGCCAACATACTATTCTCCAGCTTCCAAGGTTTCTCGCTCACAGTTTGCATCAGGTAGCATTATTGAGGGCGAAGTGGTCGATTCAGTTATTTCACGTAATATAAAGATTAGTGAAGGAAGCCGAGTAAAAAGCAGCGTTCTCTTCCCACGTGTTACAGTTGGCAAAAATGCGGTTGTTGAATACGCTGTTGTTGACAAAAATGTGGACATTGCTGAGGGAGTAGTTGTTCGCGGAACAGCGAAACAGCCAGTTGTGATTAAGAAGGGCCAAAAAGTTACAGAGGATATTATTCAATGAAAATTTTATTTGTAGCAGCAGAAGGTGCACCTTTTTCTAAAACAGGTGGTTTGGGAGACGTCATTGGCGCTCTCCCTAAATCACTTGTGAAAGATGGTCATCAAGTAAGTGTTATCTTGCCTTACTATGATTTGACAGATGCGAAATTCCGTGATCAGGTAGAAGATCTGTTCTCATTCGAAGTAAGTGTTGGCTGGCGTCGTCAGTTTGTAGGAGTGAAACGCATTGTTTTAAACGATGTAAATTTCTACTTTATTGATAATCAGCATTATTTCTTCCGTGGGCATGTTTATGGCGATTTTGATGATGGTGAGCGCTTTGCCTATTTCCAATTGGCGGCAGTGGAGCTGATGGAAAGAATTGATTTCATTCCAGATGTCCTGCATGCTCACGATTACCATACAGCTATGATTCCTTTCTTGGTTAAAGAAAAATACCGTTGGATTCAGGCATATAATAACATCAAGACCGTTTTAACAATTCACAACTTAGAATTCCAAGGTCAGTTTTCTGATGGTATGCTTTGGGAACTCTTTGGTGTCGGTTATGAACGTTATGCAGACGGAACCCTTCGCTGGAATGATTGCCTTAACTGGATGAAAGCGGGTATTTTGTATGCTGATCGTGTGACAACTGTTTCACCAAGCTATGCCAATGAAATTCGGACGGCTGAGTTTGGCTGCGGCTTAGATCAGGTTCTTCGAATGGAATCTGGCAAGCTGGTTGGTATTGTCAATGGAATTGATACAGATATCTACAATCCAGAAACAGATAAATTACTAGCTCATCATTTTAGTAAAGATGATTTGTCTGGGAAATTAGAAAATAAGCGGGCTCTTCAAGAAAGAGTAGGGCTGCCAGTTCGGGATGACGTTCCGTTAGTTGGAATAGTCTCTCGTTTGACACGTCAAAAAGGTTTTGATTTGGTAGTGGAAGAATTGCACAATCTGTTACAGGAAGATGTGCAAATTGTCCTTCTTGGAACAGGAGATCCTGCGTTTGAACACTCCTTTGCTTGGTTTGGACACGCTTATCCTGAAAAGATATCTGCTAATATTCTTTTTGATGTCACTTTGGCTCAAGAAATCTACGCAGCGAGCGATATTTTCCTGATGCCAAGCCGTTTTGAACCGTGTGGTTTGTCCCAAATGATGGCTATGCGCTATGGAACTCTCCCTCTTGTGCATGAAGTAGGAGGTTTGCGTGACACTGTTGAGCCATACAATGTGTATACTGGACAAGGTACAGGTTTCAGCTTTAATAATTTTTCTGGCTATTGGTTGACATGGACTTTTAAGGAAGCCTTGAATATATATGCCCATGACAAAGAAACTTGGCATTCGCTTCAAATGCAGGCGATGGAAAGAGATTTTTCATGGGACACTGCAAGTAAGGCCTATAGCGATTTGTATCAATCACTTTACTAACATTCACTTTAGAATCAGAATAGGGAAATCCTCTCTTATTGATGTAATAAGGGAGGATTTTCGTAAAGACATCCTTTTGTATGTTATTATAGAATATGAGATGATTCTTAAAACTGATTCCCTCGTTAAAGAAAGGAAGATATCCCTCAAAAATGGAACTTACTAAAGAACAGTTTATCCGTAACTTTAAGGATACCCTCCATGAAAGGCAGTTAATTAAAGTAGCGGATGCTACTCCAGCAGAGCTTTTCCAAGCCCTTGCTAGTACCATTCGTAAATACATTACGCCGCTTTGGCTGGAACGTCGCAATAAACTCGTGGAACACCAGCAAAAAACAGCTTATTACTTTTCTATCGAGTTTCTTCCAGGACGTATGCTGGAAACCAATCTGCTCAACTTAGGTATTCTCGATACGGTCAAGGAAGGCTTTGCTGATTTGGGCGTTGACTTTGAGGATGTTAAGAATGCTGAGTATGATATGGCTTTGGGTAATGGTGGTCTGGGCCGCTTGGCGGCTGCCTTCATGGACTCGCTGGCAACCACTGGCTATCCAGGATTTGGAAATGGGATTCGCTATCGCTATGGCCTCTTTAAGCAACGCATCGTAGATGGCTATCAGGTAGAAATTCCTGATGCTTGGTTTGGCAGTCTGGGCAATGTCTGGGAGACTCGTAAGGACCATGATATTGTTGATATTAAAATCTTCGGAAATGTTTCCCTCCATGCCAATGAAAAGGGCCGGATTGTGCCTCTTTACGAGAATTCCAAAATCCTGCGTGCTGTCCCTTATGATGTGCCACAGATTGGCTTCGGCAATGATAATGTCAATAATCTCCGTCTCTGGAATGTTGAAATTCCGGAAGAATATGAATTGGATTATCGGACTATTGAAGCCCGCCGCAAAGTGCAGGATATTACAGCCATTCTCTATCCAGACGATTCTAGTTACAAAGGAAAAGAACTGCGGCTGATTCAGGAATACTTTATGACCAGTGCGGGTCTGCAGACCATTATCAAATCCTATCTCAAGCAAGGTCGGCCGCTCAAGGATATTCATGAGAAGGTTTCTGTCCATATCAACGATACTCACCCAGCAGTTGCGCCAGCTGAGTTTATGCGCCTTTTGCTGGATGACTATGGTCTCGAGTGGGCAGATGCATGGAATGCTACGGTGAAGACCATGAGCTACACCAACCACACCATTCTGTCTGAAGCCTTGGAAAAATGGGATGCAGAGCTCTTCAAGAATGTCCTGCCACGGGTTTATCAAATCATCCTAGAAATCGACAACCGCTATGTAGCTGAAATGGCTGGACGTGGACTTGATCCGCAAGTCATCGAAAATACTCGTATCGTCAAAGACAATCAAATCCACATGGCCCACTTGGCTATCATCGGCGGCCATTCGATTAATGGGGTTGCCAAACTCCATACCGAATTGCTCAAAGAAGATACTTTGCGTGATTTCTACAGCATTTACCCAGAAAAGTTCAACAACAAGACCAACGGGATTATCCAGCGCCGCTGGCTGCAAATTGCGGACCAGCCTCTGTCGGCTGAGATTGATAAGCTGATTGGTAAGGGCTGGAGAAGAGATATTCACGAGCTGCGCAAGCTTTTGAAATTCAAGGACGATAAGCAAGTGCTAGACGATTTCTATCGTGTCAAGCAAGAAGCCAAGGCTCGTTTGGCTGACTTCATCAAGGAATCAACAGGAGTGGAAGTCTCTACAGAAGCCATCTTTGATGTACAGGTGAAACGCCTCCACGCTTATAAGCGTCAGCTGCTCAACCTGCTTCATATCATTAAGCTCTACTGGGACCTCAAGGACAATCCTGATAAGGATATGGTGCCGCGCGTCTTTATCTTCGGTGCCAAGGCTGCTCCGGGCTACCACTTTGCCAAGTCTGTTATCAAGCTGATCAATGAAGTGGCCAATCTGGTCAACAAGGATGAAAGCCTGCAAGGCAAGCTCAAGGTTGTTTTCCTAGAAAACTACCGCGTCAGCTTGGCTGAGCTCATCATTCCAGCTGCGGATGTATCTGAGCAGATTTCTCTGGCTTCCAAGGAAGCTTCGGGTACTTCTAACATGAAGTTCATGATGACAGGTGCCATTACTTTGGCGACTTTGGACGGAGCCAATATCGAAATCAAGGATGAGGTCGGTGACGACAACATTGTCATCTTCGGAATGGACAAGGACCAAGTTTACGAGCATTATGCCCGCCACGATTACTACTCACGCGGTGTCTATGAAAGTAATCCAGACATTCGCCGGGTGGTCGATACCTTTGTCAATGGCACCATTCCAAATGTTCGTGAAGAAGGCTCTGAAATCTACGAAGCCCTTATCACCCACAATGATGAATACTTCCTCTTGGAAGACTTCCATGCCTATGTAGAAGCTCAAGAGAAGATTGATGCTCTCTATCGTGACAAAGAAAAATGGGCCCGCATGAGCCTGATTAACATCGCTACATCTGACAAGTTCACCTCAGATGATACCATTGAGCAATATGCTAAGGAAATCTGGAACTTAGAGAAATAATAACAGTTGAGAGTCTGAGACAAAATAGTTCTCAGCCACAAAAAAGCTAGAGATTCCCAATTGCGGAACTCT